>JAITKD010000044.1 GCA_031278575.1 Spirochaetaceae bacterium
TCTCGGAAAAAGTGGGCCACCATCACATACTGGTTTAACGCCTCTCCGGCCGCCAGTAACGCTACCGATTTCTGTTATGTGTACAGAGAGGGTAGGTCTTCCTATAGCGCTGCCAAAGAGGTGTATGGCGTTTCCCCCCGCATTCTGAGTCAAATAATCCTACGGATCATTTGACTCAGGATACTCGCTGCCTCCGCCGGCCTGGCGCCGGCGGGGTAACGCGGGGCGGGGTCGGTCAGAGCCCCCTGATGGGGGGGTAGCCGGAGGAAGCGGCCCGGCCGCTTCCTCCGGCGCAGGGGGGGCGGGGAATAGCGGCGGCGCTTGGGATACGGTACGGAAACAGCCCCCCCTTCTTCCTGATGAGCCTCCGCGGAGGGCCTTACGGCGGCGGGGTCAGCAATGCGGGGTCTGACCCCAAACGCCGGCGTCAACCGGCGGGAACAGGCCCCCTGACGGAAAGCGCCTGCCTGACCGTAAAAGGCCCGCGGTTCCTTACAAATACGCCCGGAACTTCCGTTCAATGTCCCCAATCAGTTTGTATTCGATGGAATCCACCAGGGCGGCCCGGCTGGCGTCGATGATGTCCTCGGAAACCCCCAGGGTACTCCAGGTGTTCGCCCCGTCGGTGGACTCGATGAGGACCCGGACCTTGGCGGCGGTGGCGGAGGCCCCGTCGATAACCCGTACCTTGTAGTCCGAAAGCCGGACCTTCTCCAGTTCCGGGTAGAACCGGGTAAGGGCCCGGCGGAGGGCGCCGTCCAGGGCGTTCACCGGCCCGTCCCCCTCGGAAGCGGCGATCTCCTCCTTGCCCTCCACCCAGACCTTCACCCAGGCGTGGGAACAGGCGATGGTCTCCCCGGCGGGGTGTTCGCTCACCACCCGATAGGCGAGGATCTTGAAAAGGGAGCGCCGCCCTTCTTCGGAACGGCCCGTATGACGGCCCAATTCCCGGCGGACCAGGAGTTCAAAACTGGCGTCGGCCCCCTCAAAGGCCCAGCCCTCCGCCTCCAGCGCTTTAAGTTTGTCCGCGACGGCGGCGGTTACCGGGTGGTCCTTGGTAAAAGAGGGGTCGATCTTCTTCGCCCGCTCGGCAACGGCGGAACGCCCCCCCACTTCGCTCATCAGGAGATGCCGGTTATTCCCCACCAACACGGGGTCGACGTGTTCAAAGGAACGGCGCACCTTAAGAACCCCGTCGGTGTGCATCCCCCCCTTGTGGGAAAAGGCGCTGGCCCCCACATAGGGCATGGCGCCGGGCACCGTGATATTGGCAATCTCCGCCACCCGCCGGGTCGTTTCGGCAATCAGGGGGAGCTTCCCCGGGGGCAGGCAGCGGATACCCCATTTGAGTTCCAGGCTGGGAATGAGGGCCGCGAGGCTCGTGTTACCGCAGCGTTCCCCAAAACCCGCCAGGGTCCCCTGCACATGACGGCAGCCCCCTTGAACCGCCGCCAGGGCGTTGGCAATGGCCAGCCCCATATCGTTGTGGGTATGGATCCCGAGCCTAAAGAAAGGGGGGGGGCTCTTTCCCCGCCCCGCTTCCCCCGCGGCCGCCGTCCGTTCCGCCCCCCCCTCACTCCGGCCCGGAGGGCCTCCGTTACCCCCCGCAATGGGGCCGGCGCCGATCCCCAGGGCCGCGCCGGCCGCCGCCACCCCCCGGGTGATCTCGCCGGGGAAGGACCCGCCGTTGGTGTCGCAGAGGACAACGGCCTCCGCCCCGGCATCCAACGCGGCTTTTACCGTGGAAAGGGCGTAACCGGGGTTGGCCTTCCACCCGTCAAAAAAGTGTTCCCCGTCGTAAAAGACCCGCCGGCCTTCGGCCTTGAGGAAGGCCACGGTTTCGGAAATCATGGCGAGGTTTTCCTCCGGGGAAACCCGGAGTACTTCGGTTACGTGGAGATCCCAGCTTTTCCCAAAAATCGTTACCCCCTCGGTCCCGGCGTCCAGGAGGCTGCGGATCTGGGCATCCTTCGATACCGCGGTTCCCGGCCTCCGGGTAGGCCCAAAGGCGCAAAGCCGGCTGTGCGCCAACCTGAGTTCCCGGGCGCGGTTAAAAAATTCCGTATCCTTGGGATTACTCCCGGGGTTCCCCGCCTCGATCCAGGCCACCCCCAGGTCGTCCAGGGCCCGGGCCACGGCGAGTTTATCCTGCACCGAAAAGCTAATCCCCTCGCCCTGGGATCCGTCTCTCAGGGTGGTATCAAGAATTTCGAGCCGCGAATCGCCCCCCGGACCATCCCCCTCCGGAACCCCATCGCCGCGGGGAGTATCAAGGGTTTCCCGATCCGTCCCCGGCGGTACACCGGTTTTTATGGTATTACTCACCGTTCCTCCTCCTGCTTGAGTATACCCGATCCGAGTGTGTTTTAAAAGCGGTGTCCTAAACTACCCGGCAATTTTACCTTTAACGGCCTATAATTGCCGAAAAAGCCGCCATGTACGGAACGCGCAAGGGATAGCAGCGGAATAAGAAATCCCCGCCCCAGGGGCTAAACTTGACCCACATTGCGTCACGAAAGCTCGTGAAAGGAGAAAACAGGTAAAACCTTTCAACATGACCTAGTGGAACCGCCGGGCGGAACAACCCGGCGCACTCCATCCAGAAA
>JAITKD010000101.1 GCA_031278575.1 Spirochaetaceae bacterium
TCCGCGGGGGCCTTCTCCGCGGCGGGGGGGGTGGTACAGGCCGGGACCACCATCAGCAAAAAGCCTAACCCAAGGATCTGTTTCAAAAGGCCGGGCTTAAAGGGAAAAGCGGACCGCGGCCCCCTTTTTCTAAAATCGGTTTTATCGGGCCAAAAGCCCCCTCCGGCCGATCTTTGAAACCGGCCGCTATGCTTTATCATGGTTTCTTTCATGGGATTCTTCCTCTTACGCATGAACGTCCCAGGGCTCTTTCCGGGCTCGGTAATTCCCCGCTCCGGTCAAATATCAGTGCTAATGCCTAAACGTTTGAACTGCTCCTCTTCCTCTTTCTGGGCGCTATATTCGTGACGTCTCTGGTTTGCTTTAATTATGGCGTTTTTCATGGTTGCTAATTCCGGTTTTATCCCCCTTACCTTATCCCGGTCTTCTTTATCCACCGTCAGTTTAAAAAAATCATCCAACGCCGATAGGATCTTATGCAGGGATTGGACATCCCGAATACTTTTTTCCAAAAGGGCTATCAGCCGATCATCCGGCAGGGCCTCAAGCTTGGTCACCCCGTTGCGGTTTATACCGGCAAGATGTTTCGCTTTTTGCTCGATATCGCCGCGGAAGTGAGTAAAATTAACCTTTTCTTTGACCGTTACCCCTTTGATGCTGTCAATGTATTCCACGTCATAAACAACCGGTTCCTGCTCTTTATTAAGCATCTGTTTGATGATCTGCCGTATCTTTTCCCATAAACTCTTCCGGCGGTTCTCCAGGAGGGTTTCATTTTCATCTATTTTGGGAATAATTTCCGTAAAGGTAGCGGCCACGGAACTGATAATCAGAAGTCCCTCCGCCAGGATGGCTTTAAAAGACACCGGGGGTTTATCAACCTTGGGTTTACTATTGGGAATTTGCAGGGATTTAAGGACCTTTTCCCGTAAAGCGGGGCCTTCCTTGGAAACATCCTCTTTAATCAGTTCTTCCACCAAATCGGAGTAAAAAGGTTTACCGGGCATGACGGAAATAAATTTTTTCTTTATTTGAACTACCGCCATCGGCTGTTCCAGGGATATACCGGCAATTACCTTGTCCCGCAGGGCAAGTTTATAATTTTCCCGGTGAAAATCGGATATTTCCTTTAAAATGGTAAAAATAACGGGGACGGCTTTGTTAAACTCCCCCAGGTTTTCGTTAATCGCCGACTGGGCTATGGGATCGCCCCCGAGCTTTAACTGAGTCATAATCTCCGTGACGGCCCGGGTATTCGCCGAGGAACTATCGGTACTTAAATGGCTCCAATCAATGTATTTTACCAGGGCGAGGATCTTTTTTATCCGGTCTAACGTAAGGAAATCAACGCTAAATTGATAAAAATTAACTAAAAAATCAAGCTGATTATCGTAATTGGCGAGGCGGATACTCAACTGTTCCACCCGTTCCATTTCAGTAAAAGATTCGGTCGCGGGGATCTCAATCTCCCCTATTTTGGCTTCCTGCTTATAGGGATCCTCATGGATAAGCCCTTTTTTGAGAAAAAGATTGTAAAGCCGCAAATAAGCCGTATGAAAAATACGGCATTCTTCTTTTAACTTTACCAATTCCGTCTTTTCAAGCCAATCCTGCCGCGCCGACAATGCCTCCGCCAGGGTCTTTTGATACTCATTATTATCAGCCATTATCTAGTAGTATGCTATATAATAATAAAATAAGCAATTAACCTTTTTTTAAAACCTCAGTTTTTTTGAAACTCCCTTTTAAAAAATACCCGCGTTCCTTCAAAAAATTGTTCCGGAATTAAAGCAAACCGCTTCCCGTTGCCTATATATTATTATGAAAGTACCATTTTTTACCCTCCCTTCCCGGAGGCGCCGGGAAATTGTTCGGTGGTTCCCCGTCATCCTCGCGGGTGTTGTGGGGATTAGCGCCTGTGAAAACCCGGTTATTCCCTCCGCTTATCGGGCGGAACTCCCCTCCCTGCCCCCGGGCTGGGAGGAGATCCTGGGTTCCCCCCAATGGCGGGTGGAGTGGATCAACCCCGGCGGAGAGATCAAGAGCCGGGAAACGGAGGCGTCCTCTGTTTCAGGGCTTGACATCATGGTGGAATGGACCACCCCGGTCATTGCCTACCCCTTCTGGCCGGAACGGGGCATCCTTCCGGGGGTGTTCCGGCCGGCAGGGGCCCTGTTTCCCTTTGACGCCGGTAACCGCCGGATCACCCTCTCCTGGAGGGGGGGCATCGATGCCTGGGTGTATCTCTGCCTGCGGGACGCGGGAAGCGCCGGTGACGCGGGGAACCGGCAGCCCCATTATTTTGACTGGCCCCGGTTTCGTCTTTTGATGGAAGATCCCGACATAGCCGAAGAAGTACGGCTTGATCCCTGGCTTACGGACTGGCAGGACCTGGCCGTCCGGACCGTCCAATCGGGGTTTGACCGGCGGCGCATAAAACCCGTCAAAACGCAGGAACTCCTGGTTACCATTCCCCAAAGCGGTTTGTACCTGGGAACTTCCCCCTTTCAGGAACCGCTTTTTTGGGAAAAGGATAAACCCGTCCTTCTGCCGGTTACCGAAAAGGTGGATACCTATGCCGCCGCCGGCGGTTTGCTCCGCTGCACCACCGGCGCGTGGCTTTGGATCCCCCGGGAGTAACCCGCGTTTAAGCCCGGAGGTACTGCAAAAAAAGAAAGAATGTAGTAGATTAGGAATATGGGACTTTTCCGGGGATACAGGTGGATGATATGGGCCTTGGCGGCGGGGCAGTTGTATTGTTCCTGTTCCCCAAAACCGCCCTTACAGCCCGAAGCCGCGCCCGCCCCCGGTATAAGCGCTTCCGGCCAGTGGACCCCGCGGGCCCTCATAAAGCCCGGAGAGACCCCCCTGTGGTTTGAATTGGGAAGGGAAGGGCCGGTGCGGATCAATTCCCCCGGGGAGGCTTCCCTCACCCCTTTTGAACCCTGGGCCCTGGCCCGGCTGATTACGGGGCTGCTTCCCCAGGAAAGCCGCTTGATTGGGGCGGTAAACCGGATGGGTTTCCTGGTTTTTACCCCCGGGGAGGAGGGATACCTGGCCCTCTATGCGGTAACGGACGTTCCCGGCTGGGAACCGTATACGGCGGCTTCCCCTTTTTTATACCGGGAGACCCCGGCGGTTCTGCTGTACCGGAATGACTTTTTTGCCGATCCCGCAGATCCTCCCGCGGCTCCCCCGGATCCCCCGGTCCGGGGACTGGTAACGGGCAGTTCCCGGCCGGTGGGCCTCGCGCTTCCGGCTCTGGGGAATATCCCCCCGGGGGAGGGGTGGGAAGTGGGCGCCCTCCGCCGGGGGAAGGACGGTTATTGGTACTACCGGGGAGATAAACGCCGGGGGGATAAACCGGAGCGGGCGTATTTCCGCTCCCGGGACCTTTCCGGCCCGGGGGAGGCGTCTTCCGCCGGGGCTTTTAGGAGCGCCTCCGTCCCCTTTTCCCTCAAGGAAGCTCCGGCTTTGCTGGGGCAGATCCTGGAAGAAGCCTTTCGGCTCAGCGGGCCGGGGCGGATTCCCCTGGCGGCGGTCAGTTCCGCCGCCTTTGGGGGGATCCGTTATTTTGCGGAAACCCCGCTCCGAATCGGGGAGGACGGGGAATTGGTGGAGCTGGCGGGGTATTATACGGCCGAGGATGCCGGCGGCCCTTCCGCATCTTCCCGCGGGCTGGCGTTATTCCCCGGCGGAAAGGGGATCTACGGAAACCTCCGGGAAGGGGCCGTGGTAACCGGAGCCTTTACCCTGCCCGGCCTGCCGGAAAAATTCGTCTATACCGGCGCCGGCCTTTCCGGTTCCGCCCTTATCGCCCTGTGGGAAGAGCAGGAGGACTTGCATGTCGGGGCCGCCGGGTTTATGGTTATAAAAGCGCCCTGAGATAAATTTTTTAAAGCCGGAGCCCTTCCCTAAAACTTCAATTTTTGGGAAACTTTAATTTAAAGGGCAAGCGCCCGTCGCCCGTCGGGGCGGTCCGGAAAAGGGGCGGAAACCGCCCTTGAAAAATTTGTTCAGGCCGTTTCTTTATCGCGGCGTTTACGCGCCGTTTTAAGAAACGATACGCAGCCGCGCCGGGCCCGCGGATTTCCGGGATATCGGACCGCAACCCGCGCGTCCCGGACAACCCCGTACCGGCCGGTTTTGGGACCGGCGTGAACAGGAGGAAGTAATGAAAACGGAAATACAGACCATCGCCGAAAAGAAACGCCGGACAGCGCATATTATCGAGACGATTGAAAAAAATGATTTTTTTCTTTTGTTAGGCCATAAAGACCCGGATACGGATTGTATCGCGGCCCTGGTCGCCTTCGCCCTTTTATTGAGTAAATTCCAAAAGGAAGTAACGATTTTCCTTTCCGGGCCGGTGCAGGAACAATTTAACTACCTTCTGGCTATTTGTAAATACAACAATATCTCGGTGAGTTACGGCAAAGCGGTGGATCTAAAAAATGTTTCGACCCTGGTAATCCTGGATACGCCAAAACCGGATATGATAGCCATGAATGAACCCATAGCCCGGCTTATGGAAGATCCCGCCATACGAAAAATCGAGATAGATCATCATCTCCAATTAGACACCCAATACGCGGGGGATCCCGGTTATTGCCTCGTATCGGAGGCTTCCAGTACCTGCGAGCTTTTAGGATACCTGACCCTTAAATTTGCGAAAAAGCTGGGGATCAAAACGGAGGAGTTTTTCTCCCGGAATATCGCCCTGGCGATTTTGACCGGCGTTGTGGGGGATTCCCAGATGGGAAAGTACCTAAAAACATCCAGGGAACGCCGGTATTATCAGATTTTTACCGGGATCTTTGAGCGGCTTCTCTTTGAAAAAACCGTTACCGGCAGGGGTAATCTTTCATCCATGGAAGCGATATTCGACGTGATTCAACGGTTTTCCGTACAGGAAAAAAAATGTTATGACGGAATTATGGCGCTGAAACGCCAATCCCCCGTGGTTTATTATGCCGGTCTTGATAAAACCCAATCCGTGGAATTATTTGACGTATACGGGACGGAACTTATGGTGAACATATCCAAGGCGGCGGCGGATACCCTGTCGGAAGAATGCGGCAAACTGGGGATGGTGGCGTATTACGATGACGACGCCCTTTCGGACTTTATCCAGTTCCGGCTGAGGAGGAGCGCCCGGTTTTCGACCGTCGATCTCCGGGGGATCCTATCGGCCCTGGACATCCGTAACGGCGGCGGACATCCCGGGGCGGTGGGATTCAGGATAAAAAAAACGGAGATTCCGGACCTTACCGCCTATATCGAAACCCTTATCGCCCGGATTGAGGAATTAATTTGATCCTTCCGGGGCCGGATTTTTTAACGGTTTGTATTATGGGGCGGTCTCAAAATTTGACATTTTAAGACCGCCTTTTATACTTAGAATATCTTCCCATGAACGAACCCTATTTATTAAGGAGGCCGGAAATGCCTAAATGGCTTAATAACGCGATTTTTTATGAAATTTATCCCCAATCCTTTTATGATACCAACGGAGACGGTATCGGCGACTTTGAGGGGATCATCCGAAAGCTGGATTATATCAACGGGTTGGGATGTAACGCCCTGTGGCTCAACCCCTGTTTTGATTCACCCTTTAAGGACGCGGGGTATGACGTGCGGGACTTTAAAAAGGCCGCCCCCCGGTACGGTACCAACGAGGATCTGGTCCGGCTTTTTACGGAGGCCCATAAAAAGGATATGCGGGTGATCCTGGACCTGGTGGCCGGCCATACCTCGGAGGAACACCCCTGGTTTCTGGAAAGTTGTAAGACCGAACCCAATGAATTTTCCAACCGCTTTATCTGGACCAGCCATTGTTTTGAGCGGGCCGAAGGCTTAGGTTTTATCGGCGGGGAGGCTCCCCGGGACGGTACCTATATCATCAACTTTTATAAATGCCAGCCCGCCCTGAACTACGGTTTTTACCAGCCCCGTAAACCCTGGCAGCTTCCCCCGGACCATCCCGATTGTATCGCCACCCGGGAAGCCCTGAAGGATATCATGCGGTTCTGGCTTGATCAGGGCTGCGACGGGTTCCGGGTGGACATGGCCGAATCCCTGGTAAAATATGACGATGATAAAAGAAGCGGCACCTCCTCGATATGGCGGAACGTCAGGACCATGCTGGATACGGAGTACCCCGAAGCGATCCTGGTGTCCGAATGGAGCAACCCCGAGTTGTCCCTAAAAGCGGGATTCCACGCGGATTTTCTCTTGAACCATATCGTGGGCGGGGGGTATCATTCCCTGTTCCGCCGGTACAACAACAGCCCCGGTAAAGCGGTGATAGAAAAGGACCTGAGTTTTTTTAAAAAGGACGCGGGGGGGGACATCAAACTTTTTCTGGACGATTACCTGCCCCGGTATGAAAAAACCAAGAACGACGGCTTTATCAGCCTCATCACCGGGAACCACGATACCATCCGTACCCGGTTTAACCTGACCCCGGAGGAATTAAAGCTGGCCTACGGGGTGATCTTTACCCTGCCCGGGGTTCCCTTCCTGTACTACGGAGACGAAATCGGGATGCGGTACCAGGACCTTCCCACCAAGGAAGGGGGCTATTTCCGTACCGGCGCCCGGACCCCCATGCAGTGGACCGGGGGGAAAAACCTGGGTTTCTCCTCCGCCCCGGCGGAGGCCCTCTACCTCCCCGTGGACAGCGCCCCCGATGCCCCTACGGTGGAGTCGGAGGAAAGAAACCCCGCGTCCCTGTACAACACGGTCAAGGAGATTCTGAAATTCCGCCAAACCCATGAAGAGCTTGACGGCCGGCCCAATCTGGAAATCCTCTATGCCGAAAAGGGAAAACTCCCCTTTGTGTATAAGCGGGGTTCCCTGGTTCTGGCGGTAAACCCCGGAAGCCACGGGGCGCGGGCCCCCGTCAAAACCGTTGACCGCGGCCGTCCCCTGTACTCCATCGGCCAGGGCAGGCTGGAAAACGGCTCCTGTACCCTGGAGGGACAGAGCTTCGTTATCTTTGGGACCTAACCGGGCGCCCGTTTTACGCGGGCCGCGGGGAACCCTCGTACCGGCACGAACTTGCGGATTTGGTCTATCCGCTTCTACCCCTTGCGCTTCGCCAGGCAACTATGTTGCCAGGCTGCTATGCTGCCAGGCCGCTATGCTGCCAGGCCGCCCCGGATCACTCGATGTCCTTTACCAGGATTTCAAGATCTTCGGGAAAGGTTATTTTCCGATTGACGGGAGAACCGGGCACGACGGTTACCTCGCCGACAAATTCGCCCCAAACTTCGGCATCGTCGGTGTAGATTATCCCTTCGTTATGCTCCCGTTCCGCGGCCTTTTTATGGGCTTCCAGAATTTCGGGGAAGGCAAACGCCTGGGGGGTTTGGGCGCCGCCGACCATAATGCGGTGCAGATGCCGCAGCACTACCCCTTTTTCGTTGATCTCCTTCGGAGTATCCGTCAGGGGTAAAAGGGGAACGACCGCACGGTGCTGAAGGACCACGTCGATAATCCGGTCGATAAGGGCGGGTTCGATCCAGGGCCGGGCGCCATCGTGTATCAGCACATAACTGGGGTGATACGCTTCAAGGAGCGCAAGGGCGTGATGAACCGAACTCCGGCGGGTGGGGCCGCCGGGCACAAAAAGAAAACGGGGCCGGGCGCTGGACTTAAGCAGCCGGGCGGGGATACAGTCGCGGGCGGCAAATTCCCCCTGTTCGGAATGGGAAGGGACGCTTACTACAACCATATCAATCCGGGAACAAGCGGCAAAAGCCAGGGCCGCCTTACCGAGAACCGTTAAGGGTTTACCCTCAATATCGATTTTGTCTCCCAGAAGGCGGTATTCTTTCTTTATCCCGAAACGGCTTGATGAACCAGCAGCGGCAATAACAACAGCAATAAGGGCATCCATAGTGCTAGAAATAATACCATAAAGCTCCTGTTTTGTTGAAGGGGCGCGTTGCACGGGCAACACGTTAAGAAGGGGGAGCGCCATGGGTCCCCAAAAGGAAACGCGATACCCCCTAAAAAGCCGTTTTTGACGCGGCTCCCCCTCGCTCCAGCCTCCTCGGGCTTCGCCCTGCGGTGGCTTCCGCTGCCCCCACTCCTTTTTTTCACGGGCCTAATCCGCAACCGGTTGACCGCGGGAATTGTTGTGTAAGAACCCTTTCCTCCTTTTCAGGAGGAAAGGCCGGTTCCTCGGGAACCAAGGGGGGCGCTTTCCGTTGAGTTACTATTACCTTGTTTTGAGGCTGAGAGGATTCGAACCTCCGACCGTCAGATCCGCAATCTGAAGCTCTATCCAGCTGAGCTACAACCTCTCATTTTCGGAGCAGGGGGGATTCGGCTTTCGGTCGCTTGCATCCCGCAAGCTCCCTCAAGCCCGCCTACGCGCTTGCCGGCGCGTCCCTGCGCCGGCTCTATCCGTCAAGGCTCACGCCTTGGCCGTATGGCCCAAGCGCTCCGTTTCGAATCCCCACTGGGGGCGCTATAACGCATCATCTTCCCAAAAAAGCCTTTACCGGCAATAAATTACCGTTCGGAGCAGGGGGGATTCGAACCCCCGGTACCCTTTCGAGGTACAACTCCTTAGCAGGGAGCCCGATTCAACCGCTCTCGCACCGCTCCATGAGTTAGTATAAAATAATCCTTTTCGCGTCCGTTGTCAACCGGCAAACGGTAAAATTGCCGTTAAAATAGACTCCCGATGAGCCTCCGCGCCCTTCAAGCTAAACAGGACCCCCAATTTTAAACGAAATTTATTTAAAAATTTAAAATTTCCAAAGTTTTACTAAAGCAAAACGCCTGTCAAGTACATATATTATCCATGAGACAATTACGGATACTCAAACAAGGGGTGTGGTACGAAATCCGTACCCGCGTCAACAACCGGGAGCCGTTGTTCCGCTTAGGTACCGGCGCCGCGGCGCCGGTACCCAGTAAGGCCCTGGCGCTGTTCGCCCGGGTGTTCCGGGAGACGAAACTGCGGTTCGTTTTCGAGGTTCGCGGGCTGTGTTTGGCGGACGACTGGCTGACGTTCTATATCAAGCCGGCGGACGGGCTGGAACTGCCCGCAATCATGCAGTGGCTGAAGCAGGTGTTCGCCCAGCGGTTCAACCGCCTGGACGGCCGGATCGGGCATATCTGGGGGGACCGGTACGGGTCGTGGATACTGGAGGGGGAACCGCCGCCGGAGTCTGGAACGGGGCGGGGGGATTCGGACCCTGGGGTCAGACCCCAGAATGGGGATTCAGACACTGGGGTCAGACCCTGGTATGGGGAAACGGCGATCCACCCCGCTTTTTTCCTCCTATTCCCCCTTTCCGCCACCCCCACGCCCGGATAAACGGCGCCAATCCGCCCGGGATTCCGTATCTGTTACCCTGTCCACCCCAAGCCGAAAACTCCCCGGGGAGAGGTCTGTCCCGAATCAGGTAAAACCTGAATTGCGGGTCACGTTTAGGACAGGGGGGGTATCACACGGTCAACCAGTTACGGATTAAGCCCGCGAAAAAAGGAGTGGGGGTAGCGGAAGCCACCGCAGGGCGAAGCCCGAGGAGGCTGGAGCGAGGGGGAGCCGCGTCAAAAACGGTTCGTCATGGACAAAACGGGTACATTCGATGACATCTCCGGCGCTCCCCCTCCGTAACCTGTTGACCGTGCAAGGCTCCATCCGCAAGAGCGGGTTCCGGGGTATGGAAAGCGGCTTCCGGCCACGTTCAATTTACCGGGGGAAGCGTTTTTCTTCCTCCGCAAGATCGAGGCCCAGGGTGCCCCCGGGGTTCATGATGTTATCCGGGTCAAAGTGCCGTTTCAGGGCCCGGAGGACGGCGTATTCGTTGCGGCCGATGCTGCCCTCCAGCCAGGGGCCGAACATCTTGCCGATGCCGTGGTGGTGGCTCATGGCCGCCCCGGAACGCTGGATGGCGTCCAGGATCCCCGAGTGGAATCGCCGGTACTCATCGGGATCGTGGATCCGGGCGATGAAGATCCAGTAGAGGTTGGCCCCCTGGGGGTAGACGTGGCTCATGTGGGTCATGCAGATCGTGTTGGGGCGGCTCTTGCAGTAGGCGCGGACCTCCCGGTGGACCGTGCCCATGTTGCTCCAGTTCACGGCGCACTCCATGGTGTCCATCACGAGGCCGAAGTCCTGCATGGTGTCCCGGAGGTAGGGGTCGCTGAACCGGCCCTTTTCCCAGGCCCGGCAGACCACCCCGGTGAGGCCCAGGCCCCCGTGCTTCCGGGCCACCCGGCGGACGTTTTTGGCGCAGTTCCGGGAAAAGCCCGCCTCGCCGTTGGTAAAGCCCAGGAAAAGGCACATCTCCCCGGTTTTGAAGCCCCGGCTGTTGAAGAGGCGCCGCAGGGGGCTTTCGCTCACCCGGTACATGTGCATCATCACCGAGGTTTCCTCCGGGTCCGAGAGGCGGAACACCGAGGGATAGCCCGCCTCGCTCTGCATGATCTCCCGGGCCGCGGCCTGGCCGGTTTCCCAGTCCTTGAACATATAGGAGAAACGTTTCACGGTCTTCGGCATGTGGCGGAAGACCTTGAGGGTTACGTGGGTCAACACCCCGAAGGCCCCTTCGCTGCCCATCATGATCTGGTCAAGGTCGGGGCCCGTAGCCTTCCGGGGGTAGCGGTCGGTGTGGATGGCGCCCACGGGGGTGGCGTAGTCCTGGCCCAGAACGAGGTCCTGGATGCAGCCGTAGTAGGTGGAGTTCTGCCCGGCCCCGTGGGTTACCACCCAGCCCCCCACCGAGGAGTGCTCGAAGCTCTGGGGGAAGTGGCCCGAGGTATAGGCCCGTTTGGCGCCGAATACGGCCGGGGCGCGGTTCAGGGTTTCTTCCAGTTTGGGGCCGCTCATCCCCGCCTCCACGGTGATGGTCTGGTCGATCTCGTTGAAACTCACCACCTTGTTGAACCGGAGCCGCATATCCAGGGAAACCCCGCCCTTGACGCACTCCACCCCCCGGGTTACCGAGGAACCGCCGCCGTACACGTAGAGGGGGATCTTCTCCCCGGCGCAGAAGGCCACGACCGCCTCGATCTGCTCCTTACTGTCAGGGTACAGCACCGCATCGGGGATGTTTTCGACGATCTTGTTCCGTATCCGCAAAAGGTCGTACATGGTCTTGCCGTAGGCCACCGAAAGCCGGGCGTAGTCGTCGGTGCGGACAAAGTCCTTGCCCACCATGTCCGCAAACCGGGCAAGCTGGGGGGCGGTGAGCTTTACGGGGATGTCGAACCGCACCGGATCCAGCCCCAGATCCTCGCGGTATTCCTTGAAATCCTCGTCGGTCAGATCGAACTGGGCCTTCATCAGCTTGTAGAGGGATTCCCGGGGGATCTTGATGTCCTCGGGCTTTCCCCACTTAAAAATAGACCGGTACGAATCGGGGGGAACCTTTCCGTGATACCACTGGGGTTCAAAATCTTTGTATGTATGGGCCATGGCTACTCCTCTTTTCTAGTGTAATGATTGGGGCGGGGAATGCAAGGGGGCCTTTTTCCGCCGGTTGTATTCCACGCCTTGTGTCCGCCACATGGGGTAAGGTTCGCCGTCCGCGCATTAGGTACGGTTCCTAAAATATATGAAGGGATGCCCCCGGGGGCAGATCAAAAACCCGGGAAATGGTATCCTTCCGCAGCACTTCCCGGGGTGCGCCCAGGGCGGCTATCTTTCCGTCCCCGATGAGGAGGACCCGGTCGGCGTATAGCCGGGCCAGGCTGAGGTCGTGGAGGCTGACCAGGGCGGCGGCCCCGTTCCCGGTCATGGAACGGATCAGGGTCATCACCATAAACCGGTATTTGGGGTCCAGGGTATTGGCGGGTTCGTCCAAAAGCAGGAGCCCCGCCTCCTGGGCCATAGCCCGGGCGATAAGGACCCGCTGGAATTCCCCCCCGGAAAGTTCCGTTACCGGGCGATCCTCCAGGCCCAAAAGCCCCGCGGCCTCCATCGCCCGGGCCACGGCCTGTTGATCCCGGGGATGTTCCGCCCCAAAAACGCCCCGGTAAGGGAACCGCCCCTGGGCGATGATTTCTTCCACCGTAAAGGGCCAGGACGGGCCGGTCCCCTGAAAGAGGAGGCTTATCTGTCCCGCCTTCTCCCGTTTGGTCATGGGGGCCGTATTCCTTCCGTCCAGGAGGATCCGGCCCCCCAGGGGTTTAAGGAGGCCCCCGATGGTTTTAAGGAGGGTGGTCTTCCCCGAACCGTTGGGCCCGGCCAGGGCCAGCAATTCCCCGGGGTTGAGGGTGAGGGAAATACCGGTAAGGACGGGTTTTGCTTTAAACCCCGCGGTGAGATTTTCCAGTTCCAGCCGGGGAGTTCCGGCGGGGGGCGCGGAGGGCGCGGTTTTCATCAGAACCGCCCCAGCCGCCGGCCGTGGCGGGCCAGGAGGTAGATGAAGAAGGGTGCGCCCCCCAGGGCGGTGATGATACCGATGGGAAATTCCACGGCCCCCAGGGACCGGGCGCCGATGTCCGCCAGCACGAGGAGGAGGGCCCCCATCAGGGCGGCGGCGGGGAGGAGCCGTCTGTGGACCGGGCCGGTGATCATCCGTACCGCATGGGGGGCGATGAGGCCCACAAAGCCGATGATCCCCGCGGCGGAAACCGCCGCCGCCGCCGCCAGGGAGGCCCCCAGGGCGATAAAACCCCGGGTCTTGGGCACGTCTATTCCCAGGCTCCCGGCGACCTCCTCCCCCTGGAGGAGCAGGTCCAGGGGACGGCAGCCCAGAAAAACCAAGGCGCAGCCCAGGAACATCACCGGCAGGACCGCGGGTAATTCGGCCCAGGAGGTCCCGTTCAGGCTGCCCAGGAGCCAGTAGTACACCCGGTAAAGGTCCCGGTCCTTCAGAACCAGGATCAGGGAAAGGAGGGCCGAAAAAAACGCCCCCAGGGCGGACCCGGCCAGGAGCAGCGCCGCCGCCGGCGGCGGGTTTCCCACACTCCGGGCGATAACAAAGGCCAGACATACCGCACCCATAGCCCCCGCAAAGGCGCACAGGGAGGCCGGCGGCAGGGGGCCCGGCAGAACAAACCCCCCGGTGATTGCCAGGGCCGCCCCCAGGGCCGCCCCGGAGGAGGCCCCTATCACATAGGGATCCGCCAGGGAATTCCTGAATATCCCCTGGAAGGCCGCGCCGGAAACCGAGAGGGAGGCCCCCACGGCCACGGCAAGGATCAGCCGGGGCAGCCGGATCTCAAAAAGGATCAGGGCGGCCGTATCCTCCCCTTCGGGATTGAACAAAAACAAAAAGGCCCGGTACAGTTCTTGGGGGCTAAACCCCACAGGACCCGAGAGGAGCCCCCAGAAAAAGGCCAGGATCAGGGCCAAAAAAAGGGCGATCCCCAGGGATAGGGACCACATTCCCCGCTTACTTACCATGGAGGATCCCGGCAATAGCCAGTACCGCGTCGGCAAGCCGGGGGCCGTAGCGGTAGAGGTCGCTGACCGTGGCGATCCGGCCCTCCCGTACCGCGGGTATCCCCTGCCAGCCCGGACGCCGGGCAAGGGCCCCCGGCTCCAGGATCTTTCCGTGATCGTCCCCGGCGATGATCCAGGCGGGTTTCCTGCGCAGGACCTCTTCGGCGCTTACCAGGGGCCACATCTCCGAAAGATCCTCAAAAACATTCCGCCCCCCCCCGAGGCTTATGGCCTCGCTGATAAAGGTATTCCCCCCGGCGGTCATCAGGGGCTCGTCGGTGAGTTCCCAAAACACCCCCGGCCGTTCCCGGCCCTTCCACCGCGCTTCGGCCCGGCGTATCTTCTCCTCCATGAGGGCGATCACCTCCCGGGCCTTTTCCTCCTTTCCCGTCAGGGTTCCCAGGGTTTGGATGGTCCGGTAGACCTCGCTGAAATTCCGGGGTTCCACGGCGAAATTCCCTATGGAAAGCCGGTCCAGCAGGGTGATGATCCGCCCGTGCATATCCCCGGAGAGGATCACCAGATCGGGCCGGAGGGCGGCGATCCGCTCCACACCCACGGTAGCGCCGGAAAATCCCCCCACTTTGGGGATAGCGGCGGTCTCCGGGGGATAGTCGCAATATTCGGTAACCCCCACGACCTGGCCCCCCGCCCCAAGGGCAAAGAGGATCTCCGTTACCGCGGGGCTCAAACTCACGATACGCCGGGGAGGGGCCGTAAGCGTCAGGGTTCTTCCCAAAACATCCCGGATTCGGCGGGTCTCTTCGGAATGCAGGGTGAAAGACAGGAGAAACAGGATGGTTCCCAGGAGGAATTTACGGCAGGCCGCCCATATCCGGCTCTTTGGTATATTCATCAAAAACCTCCCCTAAATTTCCCGGCGTCCGCCGGAAAGGGCGCGGATCTCCGCGGCCAGGTAAAAGGAGCCTACCCCCAGAACCGGAAGCCCCTGTTCACGGCTTTGATCCAGCGCATACCGGACGGCCCGTTCCGTCTCCTTGATAAAAACCGCGGATCCCGGCGCCGCCCCTTCGGCTTGAAGAACCCGGGTAAATATCCCGTATACCTTCTCCGGCTCACTCACCTTAAAAGTTCCCGGGGTGGTAATAATCATCCGGGAAAACCAGGGGAATAAAAGCCGCGCCATGGCCTCCGCGTTTTTCCCGGCGGTGCAGCCGAAAATCAGGAGCCCCCCGGCGCCGTAAAGGGAGGTAAAGGTGTTTACGCAGAGTTCTACGCTTTTGGGCGTATGGGCGCCGTCGATGATCACCGGGGGATCCTCCCGGATCCGTTCAAACCGGGCGGGGAGTTTGAAGTTTTTGAGCCCCCGGCGGATAGTATCGCCGCCGATGGAGGGAAAGGCGGCCTTGACGGCCAGGACCGCGAGGCCGGCGTTTTTTGCCTGGACCTCCCCCGGAATGGCTACGGACAGATCCAGGGGAGGGCCCTTTTCCCCGGGCAGGTTAAGCGCCAGGGTAAAATCAGTCCCCCCCTGGTGGACCCGGAGGTTTTTGATGACCCCCCGGTCAGGAAAATACCACAGGGGCGATCCCCGGGCGGCGGCGGTTTTGAAAAAAACCTCCCGGGCATCCGGGCTCTGCTCCGCCAGGATCAGGGGCTTATGGGGCTTGATGATCCCCGCCTTTTCCCCGGCCACCGCCGCCAGGGTATCCCCCAGAAATTCGGTATGCTCCAATTCGATGACGGTGATCACCGAGACCAGGGGGTCCACCACGTTGGTCGGGTCCAGGCGCCCCCCCATGCCGGTTTCCACCGCCATAGCCTCGCACCGGCCCAACCGGGCGCAGAGGAAAAAACAGAGGGTGAGGAGTTCAAAAAAAGTCGGCCCCTCCCCCCCCTCTTCATCGGGATCAAAAAGCCGGTATTCGCGTTTAGACCGGTCCGTCAGGGCCTCCGCCAGGGCCCGCAGCTCATTTCCCGCGGCCGCATAAACGGATTCATCAAAAAAATCATCCCCCACCGTGATCCGCTCCCGGTATTCGGTTACATGGGGGGACATATACCGGGCGGTTTTTAAACCCGCGGCGGCCAAAACCGAGGCGATCATCCCCGTAACCGAACCCTTCCCTTTGGAACCCGCCACATGAACCACCGGGGCGGAGCGCTCAGGATGCCCCGCCAGGGACGCCAGGATCTCCATCCGATCCGGCCGGAAACTGTTGGGGGTTTGCCCCTGCTCCAGGTTGATAAACCGGGAAAGCCAGGCGAACACCCCGGCGGAGGATGAAAACAAAGGGGTATCGATCATCGGCCAATTCCTTGCGCCAAAAAAAGAGGTCCGAAAAAACACCGAATGAAAAAAGACGGCTTTTTACCCAGGCGAGGTCCGGAAATTGGCATTGGCATACGAAGGGTATTATACCGGCAGGCGAACGGGTCGTCAACCGCACGCATTGCCTCATAAATAATCTAACCCAAATACACTGCTCTGGGGGAGGGACCGGAGGATACTATGGGGGTATCAATGAAAGTCAAACAGGCATTGACCGGGGAGCTGGGTTCCGGAGGCCCTTCCGAACTAAACGCGTTTA
>JAITKD010000192.1 GCA_031278575.1 Spirochaetaceae bacterium
ATTTATGGGGAAGACAGGGTTCCCCTATGATGTACCGTTTACACAAAAAAATTACAGGCCCCACGGAAATGAACCGTAAACATGGAAAACGGTCCGCCTGAACCTTCAAAAAACAGCCCTTATTACACTTCGTTTACAGCCCCATTCCGCTTCTATCCCTTGCGCGTTCCGTGCGGGAGCCTTTTTTCTCTATAATGACCGCGGTAAACAGGCGGTATACGATTCCATGCGTTTATCCTGGATTCCATACTTGTCATAGCCCTTCCTCTACCATACAATAATATTAGGAGGAATTTTAGAGGAATTTATGAAGCAGATCCTGATAATTGATGAGTCGCCGTTAGTTCGTGAATATTTACGATTAAAGTTGGATGTAGAAAACATAGAGGTAATCACCGCTATTAATGCCCTGGATGGAATCTCAAAGATTCGAACCCAGGTACCGGATCTGATTATTATGGATTATTATCTGAAAAAAGCCAGTTGTCTTGAGGTACTCAAACAAAAAAAAGAAAGCCCCAATACGGTAAATACCCCGGTGATCATCATAGCGCAGCATATCGATCAGAGCCGGATCATCAATCTGCTTCCCTATAATGTTAAAAAAGTGTTCACCAAGCCGATCAAAATCGACGCCCTTTGTACCACCATAACGGAAATTTTGGGTATTCCCTTTGGCATAGATGAAAGCCCGGGAATTGTGGAGGTTCATGTAAACGATAATATCATTTTTGTCGAGATAGCCCAAGGGCTTAACCGGGATAAATTGGATCTCCTTCATTTTAAAATCCGGGAGCTTATCGTCCTGTATAAGATCCGTTTGCCCAAGATCATTGTGATGCTCAGCGACATCATCCTGGGGTTTGCCGACGGCCTGAACATTCAAAAATTGCTGAAGGTAATCCTCGGAGTTCCCGAAGTAGAGCGGCAGAACCTGCGAATTTTAACCAAGGACGCCTTTTTACGTAAATTTATTGAAGAACAAACGGAATACGACGGTATTGAAGTGGTTTCCAATTTACAATACGCTATGGACGGGCTGATTGATGAATTTGCCGATCCCGCCGAATATGAAGGGAAAGAAGCCGAACTCATCGAGGAAAAGGTCTTGTCCGCGGATACCCGGGCCCACGGTGAAACCATACAGCTCCGTTTTAAGGCTGAGGCTAAATCAAACCGGAAAGACATACAAAAAATAATGAGCAATTTAAAGATCGCCGTGGTGGATGATGATTTTATGACGCAGGAGCTGATAAAATTCACCTTTAAATCCGTCGGTTCTTCGGTTAAAATCTATTCCGATGGCGATGAATTCCTGGCGGATGGCAAAGCGGGGCATTTTGACTTGATATTTTTGGACCTTTTGATGCCCAAAGTAGACGGTTTTTCCGTTTTACGGGCCTTGAAGACCGGCGAGATATACCGGCCGATCATTGTATTATCCGCGGTCAGCCAGCGGAACACGGTGATCCAGGCTTTCCAAATGGGAATTAAAAGTTATCTGATAAAACCGTTAACGGCGGATGCTATTTTTACCAACGCCATGGAAATCCTGAGATCCAGTTTTTAGGAGTTTGACCATGGAATCAAAGGAGTATATGAGTCCATTTTTTAGACTTTTTCAGGAATCTTCGGTGGCTATGGCCATAGCGGATAAAAACGGTCTCATCATTGAGTCAAACCCCCAGTTTAATGAACTCATGGAGGCTATCTCCGGTTTTGGAAACGCCCAGGCGCCGAATTTTCTCTCCATCCACGAAACCCTCCGGTTTGCCAATTTCTTTTCCCGTTTAACCAGCGGCGCAACCCAAAAGGTGAAATTTGAAGCGCCCTTCCACGACAGCCGGGGTATCCTGCATTGGTTCCGAATCTACGCCTGGGTCATCCCCCCCCGCAATGATGCGGAGCCCCGATTCCAGGGGCCCCTTATCGGTTTTACCATGACGGACCAGACCAGGGAACGGCGGGAAGGGGAACGGCTTCAGGAGGACAAGGCGGTCGCTGAACGGGCCATGGAAGCCAAAAACCAGTTTCTGGCAAACATCAGCCACGAGATCCGTACCCCGATACAAACCATCATCGGCATGACCGAATTGCTCCAGGACACCAAACTTGACCGGGAACAGACGGAATATTCCCGGCAGGTTAAATTCGCCGCCGATGTCCTCCTTTCCCTGATCAACGATATCCTCGATTTTTCCAAGATCGAGGCGGGTAAGCTGGAATTGGAATACACCCGCTTTGATCTTGACCAGGCCATCGAACAGGCGGTGGAGATGATCACCCTGGAGGCCCATAAAAAGGGCCTGGAAATTGCCCTGGACATCGCCCCGGAACTGAATATCACCGTCCTGGGGGATCCCCATAAATTCCGGCAGATCGTGATAAACCTGGTGAAAAACGCGGTTAAATTTACCCAGGAAGGGAGTGTAACCATATCCGCCCGGCTCACGGATCTTGAGGGATTGGAAGCGGTAACGGTGGCGGTGGCGGATACCGGCATCGGTATACCGGAAGAAAGCAGGGGCCGCCTTTTTACGACCTTTTTCCAGGCGGACCCTTCCAACACCCGGTGTTTCGGCGGTACCGGTTTAGGGCTGGCCATTGCCCGTAACCTGGTGGAGCTTATGGGGGGTACTATAGAGATGGTTCCCCGGGAGGGCGGCGGTTCCATATTCCGCTTTTCCATACCCATAGAACAGCTAAAACACGCCCCGGAACCGGTTCTCATCCGGCAGAAAACCCCGGACGTGCGGATCCTCCTGGTGGATGACCGGGAGGAAAGCCGGGCTATCATCACTTCCTATTTAAAAGACATCGGCTACCAGGATACCGATGCCGCGGCCTCCGGGGAACAAGCCCTGGAACTGCTGCGGGCCGCGGTTCAGGAGGGAAAACCCTACGGGTTGTGCCTGATTGATATGATCATGCCCCTCATGGACGGCTGGCGGCTGGCGGCGGAAATTAACCGGGATGCGTCCATTAACGAGATCCGGCTCATCCTGATGGTCCCCCACGGGCTCCTGGGGGCGGAAGCCAAGATGACCCTCCTGAAGTGGTTTAACGCCTATATCAACAAACCCATTAAACGGAAGGATCTGACGGAAATCGTCGCCCAGACCCTCTCGGGCCCCCCGGTGGACCTGGAAACGGCCGCGGAAGATCAGCGGCTTCTTCACTCCGAAAAAGCCCAAGCCGGGGAATTTTCCGGGGATCCGGCCCGCCCGGAAGGGTCCGTCCCGGTCCATGCCGCGGATTTACCGGGTAAACCGGATTTACCGGGTAAACATGGCTTACCGGGTAAAGCAAGTTTACCGTTGGTATTAATCGCCGAGGACCATCCGGTTAATCAGAAACTCTTCGCGATTATTATGGAAAAACTGGGCTGCGCTTTTATCCTGGCGGACGACGGCCTTGACGCCCTGGATAAGGCCGAAACTTATCCGGTGGACTTGATCTTTATGGACATCCAAATGCCCCGGATGAACGGGTATGAAGCGGCCCAACAACTGCGGGAGCGGGGGTTTACCCGTCCGATTATCACCGTAACCGCCAGCGCCCTTCAGGATGAATGGGCGCAGTGTTTAAAGGCCGGGATCAACGACATCCTGCTTAAACCCTTTAAACAGTCCGATATCGAAGGCCTACTGCACAAGTGGATGCCGCCCCCCGGAACCGCTAAAAGCGGGGACCAGGATTCCGGGAAACATCGCGGCGGGCAGGGGCTTTTAGCCAGAGCCGCGCGGCATTCCCCGCCCCGGCCCGCCGCGGATGCGGGCCCGTTACCATCTGTCCCCCCGGCGCCCCCCGCCGAACCCGGGGAACCCAAAACAACCCCGGTCTTGGGGGCGGCGCCGGCCCCCTCCCCGTTTCCCGCCCGGGCGGCCGGCCCGGTACGGGTGGCGGCCCCGGAACCGCCGGAGATTTTGCCGGTATGGGTCTCACCCGTCAGGGTATCCGGCGCGGTTCCGGCGGCGCCGGTTTCCATCTCGAAAGACCCGGTCTTTGACCGCCGGGAACTGTTGAATGCCTTTCTTCAGGATGCCGAAACCGTAAAACCCCTCGTCGGCCGTTTTCTTGAACGGACCGAAGACCAGATCGACGGGCTTCCCGCCATGATACAACAGGAAGCCTGGGAGGAAGCCCGGATCATAACCCATACCATAAAGGGCAGCGCCCTTACCCTTTCGGGCAGGGAACTGGGCCAGGCCGCCGCCAGGATGGAACTGGCCTTTAAAAACCGGGACCGGGACGAAATACAGGCGGGGCTCCCTCCCCTCAAGGATGCCTTTGTCCGGTTCAAAGGGGAAGCAAAAATGTTTATAGGGGAAACGGAGGTAACGGTTAATGCCTAACCCCGTTTCCGCAAAATGAAAGGCTGAACTTCGGGGGGTGTTACCGGAGGATCCGGCCGTGAAAACGCGCAAGGGATAGAAGCGGAAATCCCGCAGTACCGGGGTCTGACCCCGGTACGAGGAATTGGAGCGGATCGCCCGGTCGCCGAGGGGAAACGAAGTTTCCCCTCGGCGATGCGCCCATACACTCGACCTTCGGCCTAAAAATAGGGCGGTTTACCCGGAAACTGAAGTTTGGGGAAAGCCGCCCCTTTGAGAAACAACCGGATCTTAAACGGCTATAGGGGGATTAATGTGTTATATTCCTGCATTCACACCCATACCAATTTTTGTGACGGTACGGACGATATTGAAACCCTGTGCCGTTCCGCCTATGAAAAGGGTTTTGTTTCCCTGGGCTTTAGCTCCCACGCGCCGATCCGAAAAAAAACCGGCCTCGCCTCGGATTGGCATATCAGCGAAGACCGGTTCCCGGAATATCTTGACGGGGTCCTTGCCGCCCGCCGCCGGTGGGAAGGGAAACTCCCGGTTTACCTCGGCCTTGAGGTTGATTATATCAAGGGGCTGATCGGGCCCGGAGACCGGGATTTTTTATCCCTGGGCCTGGATTACCTTATCGGGTCGGTCCACTATGTGATTCCCCCGGACGGGGGCGAACCCTTTACGGTGGACGACGCGCCGGAGGCGTTCAGAAAAAACGTCCGGGAACATTTTGGGGGTGACGGGACCGGGGTGATGGAAGCCTACTGGGACGCGGTGGACGATATGATCCGCTCCGGGGGCTTTGATCTGCTGGGACACGCGGATCTGATCAAAAAAAACAACCCGGGGGAGGAATTTTTTCCCCGGAAAAGCGAAAACTACCGCCGGCGCCTGGAAAAAACCGCCCGTCTGGCGGCCCAATCCGGCGTCGTGGTGGAGATTAATACCGGAGGACTCATCCGGGGATCGACGGAGGAAACCTATCCCGGGCTAAACTTTTTACGGTACTTTAAGGAAGGAAACACCCCCATCGTCGTTACCGCCGACGCCCACCGGGCGGAACACCTGGGGGGGTATTACGCCGAAGCCCGGAAAACCCTCTTGGATGCAGGGTATACCCAGGCCGTCCTTTTTGGGGGAAAAACCCAGGGCCGTCCGGTTTGGACCGCGGATCCCCTCTAAGGAAGCGCTGATTTATTCAATCGAGAATAAATCAGTGCTACTTTAACGTTGTATTTGCGCAATGAAATGAGCAAATACATTAGGGAAACGCGATTAGCGTCTAGTTAATCAGCGTTTCCCTAAGGAAGCGCTGATTTATTCAATCGAGAATAAATCAGTGCTACTTTAACCCCGCCCAAAAATTCACCGGGTTCTCCGCTCCTCCACGGTTTTACACTCAATACACATCAACGCATAGGGGATAGCCTCAAGCCGATCCTGGGGTATCCGTTTACCGCATTT
>JAITKD010000025.1 GCA_031278575.1 Spirochaetaceae bacterium
GATCGGTTCTTTGAACGTAAAGGTAAGGCTTCCGTCGCTCCTAAAATTGGCCAATATCGAAGACACCTCACTCCAATTAATATCATCCGCGGTTTTCCAATTACTCGCCGAAGATTCAAATTGAAGTTCGGTTACCCCCGCGGGATTAAAAGCGTAATCGATGGTAAATTGGGGGCCGCCCATGGGGGATAGATTGAATTGCTGGGCCAATACCGGCGGCCTTAGGGGATCTGAAACATCCCCGGCCGGTTTTTCATCCTCCCTCGTTTCCCACGGCGGTTTTGGGGTACCGAGATTTTTAAAGGGATCCTCCTGATCTTCTGCCTCCCCGGCATCCGGCGCTTTGGCGGAGGAGGAGCCCGCGGAATAACCCAGGGTAAGGGGGGTTCCCGAAACGGAGGTACTGAAGGAATAGAGGGTGAACTTATCCGGGTAGAAAAAAGTCCGCTCCGGGGAAACCGGGGAAACGGTACCAGACGGGGCTGTCCGGGTACCATAAGAAACGGCGCTGGTCAGATTGGAAATCGACAGGGTTGAAATATAAGGGGCCAATGCGGGCAGCGAAAGGGAGGAGGACCCGGTAATCCTCCATTCATAGGAACCAAGGGCTTCTATTTCCGTATCATCGGTATCATCCCCTCCCTGAAGCATTTTGAACCAATCCATGGCCTCGGAACGGTCTAAAAAATCCTGATTCACATAGGGGTCTGAGTAAAAGGGGAAACTCCAATTCATGGACCCCTGTTTTGCCGAAAGAGAACCGGTGGTTTTCAACCGGTACCGCATAAAGGACAACGGATATGAAAATATCCGGGAAGAATTCCATTCGCTCTCACCGTTTATATTCTTAAAGGGCGTATAAACACCGCCAATGTTATTTATATTCCGGGTAAACCCAAGCCCAAAGGAAAGATCCAAGGGACCAAAAATACCTTTGGATGGTAACACCAGCTCCGTTCCCACATAATACCCGAGGTTCGAGTAGGCATCCAGGATCAGGGACAACCGGGTATTATTGGGATCCGTTGATTTACGGCCCGTACTCCGCAGGAAAATCCCCTCCCTGGTCCGTTCCATATCCGAGCCCCCCCCCATGATTCTGGTAAGGGAACTTTCCGATGTGGAATCAACTTTGGGCCGGCCTAAAATATAGGAGGTAGTCTGGAAAAAGGTCCCCTCCCGGGAACGGTACCCCAATACGGGATGAAAAATCAACTCATCCGAGGGGTAGAAAAAAAAGGGTAAGTACAAAAGGGGAATTTCCCCTACTTTGAGGACGGCATTAAAAAACGCCCAATCGGAACCGGGCATGAGCCACAACCGGGAAGCATGGACAGACCAAAACGCTTCGGCATTGGTCGCGTTGGATATATCGGCATTGGAAAGAACGGTTACTTCTTGATCGTTCCGGGAAATAACTTCCCCGACAAAACGAAAGGCGGTCTCATCTTCCGCAAGGGAACGCTCCGTTACGCCGTTTAAAAAAGCGCTGGACCAATCATCAAGATTGACGGTTATGGATTCTCCTTTGAAGGTCTCCCGGGTAGTTCCTTCTTCTTTTACATATTCCACATCCCCCGTGGCGGTAAGAATGTTCCGGGTACGGTTAAAGAGGATCTCCCACGCTTTGATCCGGTGGATCGCGTTCCCCTCGTGGAGGCTTAATACCACATTACCCCGAAGGCGGGCATAATCTTCATCCACCGTTTTTAGGGTAAAATATTCGCTGCTCCAGGCGGATTCAATGGTAATCGTTCTTTTTTTAGACGCGTCCGAAGCGGATGCCGGAGGGGAAAGGTGGTAATACCCCCTCAGCCGGTTGGCGAGTTCCTCCCGGCCTCCCCCATCGCTTAATCCGAGCCTCCGGCACCAGGACGCCAGTTCCGTAAGGGAAGCGGTTTTTATATCCAGTTCCAGGATCTTTTCTTCCGGGGATGGCTCCGCGGCCGCCCCTTCCGCCGCCTCCCCTTCCCCTCCGGGCTCCTCATCCCCCGTAAGGCCGGTTTCACCGTTATCCCCGGCATTTGCCTGATCCTGGGCTCCGGCGGGCACCCACAAGCCTAACCCGGTAATGAGAAAAATTACGCGGAGAAACCACGGGAAGGACTTTTTCATATCCGCCGATCCGGGATTCCTTGATTACCGGATTTACGGCTTACCACCGGGGCGGCGCTTGGCCGTTTCCGATTCAGTAATTCTTTAAGGTATATCCCCGTATAGGAATGGGGACAGGCGGATACCTTTTCCGGGGTTCCGGTTACCACAATCGATCCCCCCCGGTCCCCTCCCTCAGGCCCCAGATCGATGAGGTGATCCGCCTGGAGGAGTACATCCAGGTTATGTTCGATCATCACCACCGTATTGCCCTGTTCCACCAGGCGCTGGATCACCTCCATGAGCTGCTTTACATCGGCAAAGTGGAGCCCCGTGGTGGGTTCGTCCAGAATATAAAGGGTCTTGCCGGTGGAACGTTTGGACAGTTCCAGGGCAAGCTTCACCCGCTGGGCTTCCCCGCCGGAAAGGGTCAGGGCGGACTGGCCCAACTTAACATATCCCAGCCCCACCGAAAGGAGGGTTTCCATTTTCCGGGAAATATGGGGAATATGGACAAAAAAATCCGCCGCCTCCTCAATAGTCATGTCCAGCACATCGGCGATGTTTTTCCCCTTGTACCGGATATCCAGGGTTTCCTTGTTGAACCGCTGGCCGTGGCACACGTCGCAGGTGATATACACATCGGGGAGGAAGTTCATCTCTATCTTGATGGTTCCGTCTCCCTGACAGTTTTCGCAACGCCCCCCCCGGACATTAAAGGAGAACCGGCCCGGCTTATACCCCCGCATCTTGGCGTCGGGAAGGCTGGCAAAAAGATCCCGGATGCCGGAAAAAACCCCCACGTAGGTAGCGGGGTTGGACCGGGGGGTCCTGCCGATGGGGCTCTGATCAATATCGATCACCTTATCGATAAACTCCGCTCCCTCTATGGCTTTATAGGCCCCCTCGCTATGGCCGGTCCGGTATATCCGGTTGAACAGGGCCGGATAGAGGACATCCGAGAGCAGGGTCGACTTGCCGGACCCGGAAACCCCGGTGATACAGGTGAAGACCCCTAAGGGGATCTGCACATCGATACCCTTGAGGTTATGTTCCGATACCCCGGTGAGACGGATCGCCCGGCCGTTACCCTTCCGCCGTTCCCGGGGGATCTCCATAAAAAGGGTTCCCGCCAAATACCGTCCGGTGAGGCTTTCGGAAACCCCCATCACCTCCCGGGGAGTTCCCTGGGCCACTACCCTTCCCCCGTGGACCCCCGCGCCGGGCCCCAAGTCTACGATATGGTCCGCGGTACGGAGGGTCTGCTCATCGTGTTCCACCACGATGAGGGTATTTCCCAGGTTACGGAGATAGAGGAGGGTATCGATGAGCCGCTGGTTATCCCGCTGGTGGAGGCCGATGGAGGGTTCGTCCAGGATGTAGAGGACCCCCACGAGGCTTGAACCGATCTGGGTGGCCAGCCGTATCCGCTGGGCCTCCCCGCCGGAGAGGGTCGCGGCCTTCCGTTCCAGGGTAAGGTAATCCAGGCCTACGTTTTTCATGAACCCCAACCGGGCGTTGATCTCCTTTAATATCTGATGGGCTATTTTTTTTTCGTTTTTACTCAATTTGAGATGTTCAAAAAATTTGAGGGAATCGGTTACCGAAAGGCTGGTGAGTTCCCAGATGTTTTTACCCCCCACGGTAACCCCCAGGACTTCCGGTTTAAGCCGCTTCCCCCCGCAGTCCTCGCAGGGCTTTTGGCTCATAAACTTTTCAAGCCACTCCTTGATCCCCGGGGATTGGGTTTCCAGGTAACGGCGCTTCAGGTCCTCCAGCACCCCGGGGAAGCGGGTGTTGTAATCAAAATAACCGGTTTTATCCTTGTTTTCATAATGCACGTCGATACTTTCCCCGCTGCCGTAGAGGATCGCGTTCTGGGCTTTTTTGGAGAGATCCTGAAAGGGGGTATTCAGACTGAACTTGAAATGCCGGGCGAGGCTTTCAAACCGGCTCCGGTGCCAGGCGCTGTCCGGATTATAAGGAACGCAGCCCCCTTCATTAAAAGAGAGGGACGGATTGGGGATCACGAGGTTAGGATCGAACTCAAGTTTTGCCCCCAGGCCGGAACAACTGGGACAGGCCCCGAAAGGATTGTTAAACGAAAAAAGCCGGGGCTGGAGTTCCGGGATCGAAATCCCGCAGTCGGGACAGGCGTTTTTCTGTGAAAAAAAATACTCGCTGGTCCCGCCGCCCCCCTCATTGGGGCCGCCGGTTTTCTGAACCACCACCAGCATGATCCCGTCGGCGGTTTGGAGGCAGGTTTCTACCGACTCGGCAAGGCGGGAACGGATATCCGGCCCAATCACCAGCCGGTCCACGATGATCTCTATGGTGTGTTTTTTTTGTTTATCCAGTTTTATATCTTCGTCCAGGCTTACCGGAACCCCGTCTATCCTGGCCCGGGCGAACCCCGCCTTTTTGGCATCGTCGATTATCTTTTGATGTTCCCCCTTCTTGCCCCGGATCACCGGCGCGAGGAGTTGTACCCGGTCCCCGGTTCCCTTTTCCAATATGGTATCGATAATCGAATCCACCGGCTGCTCCCGAATCTCCCTGCCGCAAACCGGACAGTGGGGGATTCCTATCCGGGCGTAGAGGAGGCGGTAGTAGTCGTAAATTTCCGTAACCGTCCCCACGATGGACCGGGGATTCCGGTGGGTGGTTTTCTGTTCTATGGATATGGCCGGGGAAAGCCCCTCGATATAGTCCAGGTCCGGCTTATCCATCCGCCCCAAAAACTGCCGGGCGTAGGCGGAAAGGCTCTCCACATAACGCCGCTGCCCTTCGGCAAAAATCGTGTCAAAAGCCAGAGAACTTTTCCCCGATCCCGAAAGGCCGGATATAACGATCAATTTATCCCGGGGAAGTTCCAGATCGATGTTTTTTAAATTATGCTCCCGAGCGCCCTTGATGATTAACTTATCCATAGAAGTTAAGTGTAACCCGGAGGGCGGGTAAGAGGCAAGCACGTCCTAAATTAAACCGGCGGATTTTGTTTCGGAATTGGGACGCATCCGGCTCCCGCGTTACCGGCGCCGGACCGGGCTGATAACCCGGTCCGGTAATTCAGAAGAAAAATTCACGCGCCCCTATAGGGCGGCGCGGAATGGTCCGCCCGCCCCGGATGCTTTCGGCAGTACCTCCTCTGATCCGATCCCGCTTCAGGCTGCTCTTTTCATGCCTTTTTTGCCGGCTTTTTCCTATTTACGGATAAGCTTTTAGCCTTAGGGGGGGCCTTGGCGGCTGCCGGTTTCTGGGGGGTGTTATGGATCACCGCCTGGGCCCCCGCAAGCCGGGCAATGGGTACCCGGTAGGGAGAACAGGAAACGTAGTTTAATCCCGCCCGGAAACAGAAATCAATGGTAGCGGGATCGCCCCCGTGTTCCCCGCAGATACCCACATTGAGCTTGGCATTAACCTCGCGCCCCTGTCCCACCGCGTTCTGAATAAGGAAACCTACCCCTTCTTCATCAATGGACTTGAAAGGATCCACATCCAGTACCTGCTGCTGCAGATAGGTGGGCAAAAAGGAGGCCACGTCATCCCGGCTGAAGGCAAAGGTCATCTGGGTAAGATCGTTGGTACCAAAACTGAAAAAATCCGCGTATTTGGCAATATGGCCCGCCCGGATCGCCGCCCGGGGAACCTCTATCATGGTGCCAATTTTGATGTTGAGTTTTACCCCCTCCTGTTCCAGGACCTTTTTTATGATGGCCTCCGCATTGGGACGGATCAGTTTTAATTCCCGGGCGGTTACCACGATGGGGATCATGATCTCCGGCTCCACGGGAATTTTGTTTTTGATACAGTCCGCCGCGGCCAGGGCAATAGCTTCAACCTGCATATCGTAAATTTCAGGATAGGTTATCGCGAGACGGCAGCCCCGGTGCCCCAACATGGGATTTATCTCATGGAGTTTTTCAATCTTAGGGAAGAGTTTTGCGGGTTTTATTTTGAGATAGGCCGCAAGCTCCCCAATCTCCTTTTTTGTTTGGGGAACGAACTCATGCAGGGGAGGATCCAGGAGCCGGATGATTACCGGACGGCCCTCCATGGCGCTGAAAATACCGACAAAGTCTTTCCGCTGGAGGGGGAGAATTTTCCGTAACGCCTCTTTCCGTTCTTCGGCCGTTTCGGCCACGATCATAGCCCGGAAGTGGATAAGTTTTTCCTTCTCGAAAAACATATGTTCCGTGCGGCAAAGTCCTACCCCCTGGGCGCCGAAATCAAAGGCCCGTTTGGCATCCTCGGGCTGATCCGCGTTGGTCCGTATATCAAACCCCTTAATCGAACCCCGTACCGATGAAGCGCGGATATCATCGCACCAGCCCAGGAAGGTCTTCATATCATCGGATATTTTTGGTACCACCAAGGGGAGTTTCCCCTCATACACCAAACCGGAGGAACCGTCAATGGTAATCCAGTCCCCTTCTTTAAAGGCCTTTCCGCCGATAGCTACCTTTTTACCCTGAACCTGTACTTCCTTCGCCCCGGCCACACAGGGGGTTCCCATACCCCGGGCAACCACCGCCGCGTGGCTGGTCATACCCCCGGTGGAGGTGAGAATCCCCTGGGAAACCACCATACCGCCGATATCCTCGGGACTGGTATCCTGCCGGACGAGGACTACCTTTTCCCCCCGGAGATGCCAATCCTCCGCTTCTTTAGCGGAAAACACGATCCTGCCGCAGCCCGCGCCGGGGGACGCGTTAAGCCCCTTGGTAAGGGATCGGGCCGCCGTAAGGGCCGCGGGATCGATCATGGGGTGGAGGAGCTGATCCAGATGATCCGGAGTTACCCGGAGGACCGCGGTATTTTTATCGATCAATTTTTCGGCTACCATATCCACCGCGCATTTAACCGCGGCCGCCCCGGTCCGTTTGCCGTTCCGGGTCTGGAGAATAAAGAGCTTTCCCTGCTGAACGGTAAATTCCATATCCTGCATGTCCCGAAAATGTTTTTGCAGCCGGTCTTTAATATCCACCAACTGTTGGTAGATCTGCTTGTTTTCTTTTTCCAGGGCCGCGATTTTTTCCGGGGTTCTGATCCCCGCCACCACATCCTCCCCCTGGGCGTTCATGAGGTATTCGCCATAAAATTCATTTTTACCGGTGGAAGGATCCCGGCTGAAACAAACCCCGGTTCCCGAATCGTCGCCGAAGTTGCCGAATACCATGGACTGAATATTTACCGCCGTACCCTTGATGTTTTTGATATCATTAAGTTCCCGGTACTTGATGGCCCGCTCGTTCATCCAGGAACCAAATACCGCATTAACCGCGCCCCAAAGCTGATCCAGGGGTTTTTGGGGCAATTCTTTACCCGCATGGTGTTGGATGATCTTCTTATATTCCTCCACCAGTTTTTCCAGATCCTTACCGCTCAGGTCCTGGTCAAGCTCAACCTTCCGGGCTTTTTTTATGGAACTTATGGCCGTCTCAAAGGCTTCATCGGGCACTTCCATAACTACCCCGCCGTACATCTGAATAAAACGCCGGTACGCGTCCCAGGCGAACCGGGGATTACCGGTTTTTGCCGCCAGGCCCAAAACGGCCTCGTCGTTGATCCCCAGGTTAAGAATAGTATCCATCATTCCGGGCATGGATACCGCCGCCCCGGAACGGACCGAAACCAACAGGGGGTCTTGGGGATCGCCTAATTTTTTTTCCATGACTTTTTCGAGTTTTTTGAGGTTTGCCAGAACTTCATTCTCAAGACCGGCGGGATATTTCTTTTTATTTTCATAATATTCGGCGCATACTTCGGTAGAGATAGTAAAACCCGGGGGCACCGGAATATTAAGGTTGGTCATTTCCGCCAAATTTGCCCCCTTACCGCCAAGGATATCCTTCATCTTGGCATCTCCTTCGGCCTTCCCCTCACCGAAGAAATACACATTCTTTTTCTTTGCCATTCATAATCCTCCTTCTTTATTATAAAGAGGCGTAAAAAAAAAAGAAAGCCCCCGCATTGCCTCATAAAAAATGTTACCAAAAAAAGAACCATGCCTCAAAATAAAATTCTAACCCAAATACACTCTTCCGATGGAGGGATCCGCGGACAATATGGGGTTATCTTTGAGTGTGAAAAAAGCATTGACCGGGGGGCTTGCTCCCCAGCACCGAAAAACCCGGCTTCCGGCGCTTTGTGCCCGAAACGCGCCCGAATCACCTGAAAAAATCTTTTATATGGGGCCGCCCGGCAAAAAACCGGCAGCCAAAAAAGGAGGAAGCCAGGACCCATACCGCCCGCATACACCGCCGCTTCCCCATTGCGCTTTGTTCATTGTTCCTGGTTAATTTTACCCCCCCTACCGGTTTTTAACTAATTTAGCCGTTTCTTTTATCCCCATACTCCTCTTCACGCCTTATGCCGGGGCTTTCTTGCCTGCTTCTCTCGTGTCCTCTGGGGAGCCTCGGCTAAGGAAGCACTGATTTATTCAATCGAGAATAAATCGGCGCTACTTTAACGTTGTATTTGCGCAATGAAATGAGCAAATACATTAGGGAAACGTGATTAGCGTCAAGTTAATCAGCGTTTCCCTAAAGATTCCCGCCGCGGGACGGAAACTTCCAGCGGCGCTCATTGGCCCGCGAGGTTGTGGATGGCCTCCGCCGACAGCCCGGTGATTTCGCTGATGAACTCCACCGATACGCCTCTCGCCAGGGCGTTTCTTGCGATTTCAGCCCGGCCTTTTGCCAGGCCCTTTGCCATGCCTTCTTCCAGGCCCTCCTCACGCTCAACCACCAGGGCCTCTTCCAGTTTCCATTCACCAAATAACATATTGATTACCTCCGATCCGTTCTTTTCAAAAAATCC
>JAITKD010000201.1 GCA_031278575.1 Spirochaetaceae bacterium
TGACTGATAAAATCACAGGCCGGGTAATTGGTACATCCGTAAAACTCTTTACCCCGTCCCCGGGTTTTACGGGCCACGATATCCCCACCGCACCGGGGGCATTTTGCCAGGGGTATGGATTTAGTGTTTTTACATTCCGGAAAACCCGAACAGGCGAGGAAAAAGCCATACCTGCCGAGTTTTTTTACCAGGGGTTTCCCGCATTTTTCACAGGTATAATCGGTTTCTTCGTCTAAGGAACCCTTAAAGGACTCCAGGGTTTTTCCCACCTCGTCCACCTGCTCCTTAAAAGGATAATAGAAATTCCGGATCATGTCCGGCCAACGGAGTTGGCTTTCCTCCACTTCATCGAGTTTATTTTCCATAGACGCGGTAAACCCCGCGTTTACCACATGGGGAAAATACTCCACCAGCATATCGCAGATCATCTTTCCCAGGAGGGTGGGAACCAACTGCTTGTTGGACCGGGTTACATAGTACCGGTCCAGGAGGACCGAGATAATGGGGGCATAGGTTGAAGGACGGCCGATGCCTTTTTCTTCCAGGGTTTTAACAATGGACGCATCGGTATACCGGGCCGGGCCCTGGGTAAAATGCTGTTCCGGGTAGAATTTATCCACCTTGACCTTATCCCCAATTTTAAGGGAGGGAACCGGATTCTCCTTGTTTTCATTCGCCAAAAGTTTCATAACCTTATAAAAACCCTTTTCGATGATCCGGGTCCCGGCGATACGGAAAATCCCCTCCCCGGCCCGGATATCGGTGCTGACGGTTTTGGTTTTCGCGGGATTCATCTGGCTTGATACGAACCGTTCCCAGATTATCGTATAGAGCCGGAGTTGATCCTTGGTAAGGTATTCTTTTACTTCCTCGGCGGTGTAATTTATATAGGTCGGCCGAATGGCCTCATGGGCATCCTGGGCTTTCTTCCCCACCGTATATTCCGCGGCCTCTTTCGGCAGATCCTGGGGAAAACGTTCCCCAATCCAGGAACGGACCTCATCTAAGGCAACCTGAGAGATCCGTACCGAGTCGGTACGCATATAGGTGATAAGCCCCACCCGGGAACTGCCGATATTTACCCCTTCGTAAAGCTGCTGGGCCACCTGCATGGTTTTTTTGCTGGTAAAGCCCAGCCGATTCGCCGCGGTCTGTTGGAGCTGGGAGGTGGTAAAGGGCGGCTTGGGCCGCACGGTTTTATCGGTCTCCCGGATATCGGAAACAAAACAGCCGGCGTTGATTATCTTATCGATAATAACCTCAACTTCATTTTCGTTTTTGAGTTCCGGCTTGTTCCCTTGCCAGGATACCAGTTGGGCGGTAAACGAAGATTTCCCCACCTTAAAATCCGCCTCCAGGGTCCAGTACTCTTCCGGGACAAAGGACTCGACCTCCTTTTCCCGTTCACAGATGAGCCTTAGGGCCACCGACTGAACCCGTCCCGCGGAAAGGCCGTTCTTAACCTTCTTCCACAACAGGGGTGAAAGGTTATACCCCACCAGGCGATCCAGAACCCGCCGGGCTTTTTGGGCATTGACCTTGGACTCGTCAATGACCGAAGGATTAGCCACAGCTTCCTTAATAGCCAAAGGGGTGATTTCGTTAAAGCTGATCCGCTGAATGGGGACCCGGTCGGTTTTCGCGGTGATGGCATTCCGTAAATGATATGCAATGGCCTCCCCTTCCCGGTCATTATCACTGGCCAGAAGGACCGAGTCCGCTTTTTTTGCGTCCCCCTGGAGTTCCTTTAAAAGTTTCGCCCTGCCCCGGACGGTGATGTATTCGGGTTCAAAATCATGGTCCACATCAATGGCCAGCCTGGATTTCGGGAGGTCTATGAGGTGGCCCATGGATGCCTTTACCATATAGGAAGGGCCGAGGTATTTTTCTATGGTTTTAGCTTTGGCCGGAGATTCCACGATCACCAGGATTTTTTTATCCTTTGCTTTTTTCTCCGCCCGTTTTTTTTCGGCCGTTTTTTTCTTCGTTATTTTTTTTTCCTGAATTTTTTTCTCGGTTTTTACCGCCATATTATTTCCATCCTCAAAGCTCAATATTCAACTTCCGGGCCAAAGACGATGCCAGCCTAACCCCGCTTAATAACTCCTGGTCCCGGGGAAGCGCTTTCTCCGAAACAATTCCCCATTCCCGTAGGATATCCTCCGCCCCGGAAATCACCTTCGCCCCCTCACCGGCGAGTTTTCTCGTCCCATCCCCCCGGACGGAACTCATCCCCGATGAAGCGACCCAAAGATCCCTCCCCTGATCCAGGGCAAATTGGGCGGTGATCAAGGCCCCGGAAGACGCGGGAGCTTCCACAATAACGGTCCCCCGGGCTAAACCGGCAATGATCCGGTTCCGGGCGGGAAAATTCCACTTCATCGGACCGGTCCCCGGGGGGTATTCGCTGAGGATTACCCCGCCCTGTTCAACAATCCGCCGGGCAAGCGTCCGGTTCGACGCGGGATAAACTTCCTCGGGGCTTGAACCGAGGACCGCCACCGTAGGGGCGCCTCCCTCAAGATTCCCCCGATGGGCCACGGCGTCTATCCCCAGGGCAAGCCCGGAAACTACGGGGATCCCCGCGCCGGCCAGGGCTTTACCGATATCAAAGGCCTGAGAAACCGCGGCAGAAGAAGGCCGCCGGGTTCCAACCACCGCCACCAGGACCTGTTCCGGATCCGGCAAAATACCCCGGTAAAAAACCAGAGCCGGCGGATCGTACAGTTCCCGGAGCAGGGGGGGGTACCGGGGTGAAACAAAGGATACGCAATCCATCCCCCGGATCCGCATGGTCCGAATATCCCTTTCGGCCTGACCCTGAAGATCTTCCCTGTTGACGGAAACCCGGGAGAGTTCCCGTCCAAGAATATCTTCGATTGTCCTTTTAGAAAGTATGGATAATCCTTCCTCTTTGTCAAATTCTTGATACAGACGGATCCGTTCTTGGGAGTTTATACCCGGGATCCGTCTAATGATCAAATCCCTTAACCGGCGATCATCCATAATATGAATCCAATATAATTTGCCGGTTGTTTTCCGCCTCAAACCGTTTGGCCGCATCCCGGGAAGTGGTAATGATCCGGTCGTACATATCCAGGGCGCCCTGATAATTATTAACCATATAGTAGGCCCGGGCCAGGACAAACATGGCGTCCACATCATTCCGGGAAATTTCAAGGTAGCGCAGGAGATGCGGTATGGCATCTTCGGGCCGGTTCAGTTCAAAAACATAGAGGACTCCGATACCGTAACGGGGCCGGCCATACCCTTCGTCCAGTTCTATGGCCCGCAGGTAGGACATTTCCGAAAGGTCATAGTATTGTTGGACCTTGGCTGTCCCCTCCGGAGGATCAAAGGATGATTTTGCCGCGACAGCCGCGGATAACCCCCGCAGGTAATGGAGATAGGCGTCTTCCGGGGTATAATAAACCGCCCGCTCCAGAGCATCCAATGCCTCGTGGTGTAAGCCCCGATCCTGCAGCCGGGTAGCCAGGAGCTTCCAATACACCCCGGTCTGGGCGGCGTCCCGTATATGCTGTTCAATCAGCTCTTCATACAGCCGGATAGCCTCCCGAAGGTTTTCTATGGTCCGGGGAGGAGTATCCTGGGGACTGAGTTCTTTGATCCGGGCTATCAGGGAATTCCGGGCCTTGATTTTCTGATAGGTATAGATGCCCCCTATCAGCGAAACCGTGATTATCACCACCATAAGGCCTATAAAAAACTCTTTTTTAATCTTCATCCTTCACCTTCAATTCATATCCCCGCGGCTATGTCCGGGATGAATACCCCCGCAGTTTCGGCATATAATGCCGATAACTTTCCCTGAGCAGGGAAACATCTACATGGGTATAAATCTGGGTCGTGGTAATATCCGCATGCCCCAAAAGTTCCTGTACCGACCGGAGATCCGCCCCCCCGGCGAGAAGCTCCGTGGCATAACTATGCCGCAGGGTATGGAGTTTTGAGGGAACCCCCGCAAATACCGCCAGTTTCATATAGTTTTTCCATATTCCCTTTCGGGAAAGCCGCCGCCCGGTTTTACTGATAAACAGGGCGGAGGAACGGACTTTACCCGCCAACCGGGGTCTTGAATCCGTTAAGTACCGTTTAATCCAGAAAGCGGCTTCTTCCCCAAAGGGTACCATCCGCTCCTTGTTCCCCTTCCCCAAGACCCGGACAATTCCTTCGGTAAAATAAATATCCTTTGTATCAAGTCCAACAACCTCGGAAACCCGCAGTCCCGCGGAGTAGATAAACTCAAATAAGGCCCGATCCCGCAGCGCGATGGGGTTATCCACCGGGATCAACGCAAACAGGCTGTCCACCCGATCCCGGCTCAGTACATCCGGCAGGCGGATTCCCCTTTTAGGAGATTCCAAAACCCGGGCGGGATTATCACTGCGGAGCCCCTCATCCGTCACGTACCGGAAAAAGGATCTGAGGACGGAAATCACTTTAGCCACGGATCGGGAATCGAGCCCGTCTTTATCCCTACGAAATTGGAGGTATACCGTAAGGACCGAGGTATCCGCCTGTTCGGACAATAACCGCTCTTTTTCCAGCCATTCCAGAAACCGGCGAATCTCAAGTTTATAGGTTTCCGCGGTTAAGCGGGACCGGCGCTCCAAGGCGAGAAGCCACGTATAGTACCTATCCAACAGGGTTTGATCATTCATAGAACTATATACCTCGATTATCTGTTCCGGTTTTTTCGGACAGATCCTTTCCGCCGGAGTATGTACGATCCCGGAGTATGGTAGGCACATCGAGATCATCCTTCCCATAGTTGTTTCTGATGGTCAGCCCCGATTGTTTGGATCCCCCTCCGGTTAAGGCCCCCCATTCTTCAAGATCAATGATTTCACCCTTTTTATCCGTTTCAGAATTACGGGCCTTTGAATTTATCACGGTTTCGTTGTGAAATCCCGTGGCAATTACCGTAACCTGGAGTTTATCCCCAAGCTTGGAATCCAGGGAAGTGCCGTAAATAATCAGCGCGTCATCATCAGATTTTTCCGTAACAATTTGGGCGACCTCTTCCAATTCAACCAGGGTAAGATTATCGCCCCCCGCGATATTGATGAGAATCCGCTGGGCTCCTTCCAGGGTGGTGTCTTCCAGAAGGGGGTTGTCAATGGCGTTATTGGCGGCCAGGGAAGCCCGGTTTTCCCCGCTTCCAATACCGATACCCATCAGGGCATCGCCCTGACCATACATAATGGTCTTAATGTCCGCAAAATCAATATTAACCAGGCCCGTCTCGGTAATCAAATCCGAAATGCCCTGTACCCCCTGACGGAGGATATCATCGGCGATAAGAAAGGCTTCGGGGATCGTGGTTTTCCGTTCCACCGAACTAAAAAGCCGCTGATTGGGGATAACGATGAGGGTATCCACCGCTTCCCGCATTTTGGCGATCCCCTCTTCGGCAAGCCGCATCTTATACCGGCCTTCAAAATTGAAAGGTTTGGTAACCACCCCCACGGTCAAGGCCCCGCATTCCCGGGCAACCTGGGCAATCACCGGGGCCGCCCCGGTTCCCGTACCGCCTCCCATACCGGCGGTAACAAAAACCATATCCGCCCCTTTAACGGCATTGGCGATTATTTCCCGATCTTCCATGGCCGCCTTTTCCCCAATTTCAGGCTTACCACCGGCTCCAAGCCCGGCGGTGAGCTTCGA
>JAITKD010000259.1 GCA_031278575.1 Spirochaetaceae bacterium
CGCCGGGGCCGGAGCGGAGCGGAGCCCCGGAAAGCCCGGTTTCCGGCGCTTGCGCCGGAAATGCGCCCCTATTACCGGGAAAATCCTGGTAACGGTAAAACCGCTGCGCCCAGGGGCAGCCCAGGGCTCCCTCAAGCCGCCGGATCCCGGACGCCGGTTTCCGCGAAAAACTCGGGCAGGATGATCGAGGTAAGCATCATGATCCCCCCCAGAACCATCCGCGGATTGGGCTGATCGTAGCCCATGATCACGGAAAAAATAGTACCGAAAAGCGCCTCCAGCCCCAGGATAATCCCCGCCTTGGAGGAGGAGACAAAACGCTGGGCATAGGTTTGGAGAAAGTAGCAGAGAAAGGTACTGAATGTACCGAGGAACACGAGCGAGCCTGCCCCCTGCAGACCGGTAAAACCGGAAAAATCCCGGTCCCCCAGGAGGAATACGGCCAGGGATAATAGGGCCGCGGTGGTGAATTGCGTAAAAACCAATACCAGATGATGTACCGAAGACGCGAAAACACCGGTGGATACTATCTGTAGTGCAAAAAAAAGGGCCGACACCAGGGTCAGGAGGTCCCCCAAGTTCATTGAAATCCCCCCGGAAGGATTTACGGACAGTACCGCCACTCCCCCAAGGCTGAGGAAGGATGAAAAAAACATGACGGGCTTCGGTTTTTTTTTGAGGGCGATCCACAGGATAAAGGGTACCATCACTACATAAGCGCCGGTGATAAAAGCGTTATTAGAGGGGGTGGAACGTTCCAGTCCTAATATCTGGATAAAAAAACCGAGAAAGAGGAAGCCGCCCGTCAGGAAACCGCTTTTCCACTGACCCTTCCGGTAATTGGCCCGGATTGTTTTGCGGAAGGCAATCCACATCAAAAGGGCGGCCAGGGTAAACCGGGTAAACATAATGGAGGCGGGCCTAAGCCCCGCCTCCAGGGCCATATTGGAAAAAATAAACCCCCAGCCCCATACGATAGTTACCACGAACAGAGATCCTATGGCCAGGTATTCCTGTTTTTTTTCTTTCTTCATCCTTTCCCACTTTTTTCGTATTCTTCCAGGACCAAATAGGCCCCCGCGGTCCACGCAAAGGCATTATCGTCAAAACCTTCGCCGGTATCGGGATCAAAATTTTCCGCCATAAGGCCGATGGACGGCAGCTTCCGGAACTTTGCCGCGATCCGCGCGGCCGCCCCGGAATATCCGGCGGCATACAGGGAATCGACGAACAGCAGGGTAACCGGCGCCCAAACCGGCCCCAGCCAGTACCCGCCTTTCCGGTAGCGGGGGCTGTCCCGCTTTTCCGTGGCAAGCCCGTAATTCCCCTCAAACCCTTCAAGCTGCCCCACCAGGGCATCCACGGCGGCGCGGTCCATGCGGTAGTGGATCAAAAGCGGCAGCAGGTTGATAAGGCATGACGCGCCGCTGTCCGCCCCGCCGGTCCGGGTCAAACGGGAAACAAACCCGGCCGGCGTGTGGAGCCGATACATCAGCGCGGAGAACATCTCCTCCGCCCGGGCTTTCCACCGGAGCCCCTCTTCCTCCCGCCCCAGTTCCCCGGCCAGTTCCGTCAGCGCATCCATCTGGCGGATAAGGTAGGCGGCAAGATCCGGGGCGCACAGCGGCGTACCATGGTGAAAAACCGAGGCGTTGTCCCAGCCCGAATCATTGCCATGCCAATATCCGCAGAGCCCCCAATCCCGGACAACCCGGTGTTCCAGCCAAAACCGGGTGAGGCGGCTGATCCTTTCATAAAAATAGGCCGTGAGTCCCCTGTCCCGGAAAAAATCGTTCCGTTCCCGCAGTTTTTGAATGGTCCATCCATAAATCGGCGGTTTTACACAGCTATAGGACGCAAAGCGGTCGTTTACATAATCCGGCAAAGCGCCGCTTTCATCCTGATGGTCCAGGATAACCTGTAGTTGTTCCAGCGCGCTCTGTGGGTGGGTCCGGGCCAAGGCGATGGCGGAAAAACAGTTGTCCCAGCTCCAGATATTGGTCATTGACCCCTTGTTCATGTACAGGGCGTCATAACCCAGGACACCGTCCCGGCGGACAAAGTTACCCCAGAGTACGTATTGCGCTATTTTATCGTATGCGTCTCTTCTATTCTCTCCGAAAGGGGCAATCCATTGGGCAAAACATTTCCCGGCATCCGTCTTTTCCGCCTCATAGTTTGAAAATTCTTGTTCCGGCATCATCCGGTAGCTCCGGAGGGAAAGTTCCGCCGGTTCCGTCCTGCCGTCCAATATCACCGCCACATCCCGGCTTTCGGAGATAACCCAGCGGGAACGGAATTCCACGGCTCCCCTGCCCCGAAGACCTATCTTCCGGTTAATTGCGTAACATTGGTATTCGTAGTCCCCGGTTTCCAAGGGAATCAGGCTGTTGTAACGATCCGGTTTTGCTTCCATAGTTACCCGGAATCCCAAACAGCGGACATAAAGATCGTTCCGGGCGCCGCAGACCACCCCCAAGCGGCAGCCCGCGTCTTCTCGGGAACTAACGATAAGCTCATCCGGTTCCATGGTATAGATCAGATCCCCCGGCTCATGGCCGGCGAAACGCAGGCGGAAAAGATAGGGCGCGGCATCATCGCCGCCGTGGAGTTCCCGGATCAGCGGGGACTGATCCCGCCTCAGGGAAAGGGCAAGCCAGCTTCCGTACCGGCTGAAAGGTAATTGCGTAAAGGGCAGCATGACGGTTTTACTTTCCTCTCCGGTCCCGGTTCATTTTATTGCCCCGCTGGTCTGCTCTATCACATGCTTTTGGGTCACGATAAAAAGGATCACCGGTGGAATGATCATCAAAACAGTAATACACATCAGCGGTATGGTTCGGGTTTCATGCACTCCCTTAAATGCGGCCAGTCCCAGGGCCAGGGTGTATTTATTACGGCTCTGGAGGAATATCAGCGGGCCCAGATAGTCATTCCAAACGGTGATGCTGTTCAAAATCGCCACCAGGATCAGGGCCGGTTTCATAATGGGAATAAAGATTCGGGAGTAGATCACAAATTGGTTCGCTCCGTCAAGCCGGGCGGCCTCGTCCAAATCCCGGGGGATACCCATCATAAACTGGCGCAGCAAAAAAATATAATAGGCGGAACCCATAAAACCGGGGATAATCAGAGCCTTGAGACTGTTAATCCAGCCGAAGATTTTGAATTCCATGTATTGGGGGATCATGGTAACATCCCAGGGGATCATCATGGTCATCAGCATGATCATAAACAGGACGTTTTTCCCCCGGAACGAAAACCGGGCGAACCCGTATGCGGTTAAAGAACAGGAGATAAGTATTCCCAGGGTGTGTAATATTGTAACCGCCAATGAATTAAACAGGTAGACATTAAAATCCTGGGCCATCCAGCTTTGAAAAAAGTTGGAGAGAAGCCATTTTTGGGGAAGAAATGTCGGAGGATAACTATTCGCCTCGGCCTCTGTTTTAAAGGCCGTGATGATCATCCAAAAGAAGGGGAGCAGAAAATAAAGGGACATGATGATAAGCATGGTATAGATAAATACCCGGCTTTTTTTTTGCAGTTTCATATTACTTTCCCCCCCGGCCTTTTTTATTCCGCACTTCCGACTCATAGTACACCCAGGCCGAAGATGAACGGAATACCAGCATGGTAAGGAGCAGGATGATAATAAACATAAACCAGGAGGAAGCGGCGGCATAACCCAGCTTGTGGTGGCGGAAGGCGTTGTTATACACAAACATCCCGTAGAAATAGGTTGACCGCAGGGGCCCGCCGTTGGTGAGCAGCAATACGAGGGTAAGCTGCTGAAGGGCGGTAATAATGGAGGTGATGAGATTAAACAGAATTGACGGGGTAATGATGGGGATGGTTATCACCAAGAACTGCTTGACCGGGGTAACGCCGTCCAGGGCAGCGGCCTCATAGATATCCCCGGGAATGGTTTTTATATCGGTGTAGAAGATCAGCATCATGGTCCCCACCCCCCAGGCGCTGGCGATGATGACGGCCACGAAGGCCCACCGTTGATCCAGCAGCCACAGCGGCCCCGTAATGCCTAAAAGGGAAAGGAGATAATTCAAAATGCCGTATTGGCCGTTTAAAATCCATCCCCAAATAATTGCCACCGCCACACTGGACACCACCGCGGGCAGATAAAAAACGGTTCGGAAGAATTTGAGCCCCCTCACGGGCTGGGTAATGAGCATGGCGAGGAACAGGGCAATGATGAGGTTCAGGGGCACAAAAATGGCCGCAAACCTAAAGGTAATGATCAGGGATTGATAAAACTGGGGATCACCGGTAAAAAGGGTAATGAAATTTTGCAGGCCGATAAATTCCGGCCGCCCGGTGATAGACCAGTTGAAAAAACTCATTACCAGGGAAAAAATCAGCGGTCCCGCGGTGAGAATCGTAAACCCCAATATCCATGGTGAAAGAAACAGATACGGGGTAAGCGCCTCAACCCATCTTACGCTTTTTTTCGTATTTTCCATTTTTACTTCCTTGTTTTAAGGCCCCGGATTATCCGGCGCCCGTTCATAAAACCAGCCGCTTTACGGACAGGCGCCGGGATTTTTTTCAAAACCCGGATAAGGCGGACCCGTTGTTTCTAACCGGCCAACCCCACCGCAGGGCGGCCGGGTAATAAAAGCCTTTGGGAAAAGCGGATTTTAACCCGCTTTTTCCTTACATCCAGGACGCTAATTCCGTTTCCCCGCGATTTCTCCCATCACGACGGCGGGATCTTCCAGGGTGGTCGGGTTGAATATCCGTTCAAATCCGAGTTCCAAATCCGATCCCAGGGAACTCCAGTCCTTCACGATGAACGAGGCCGGTACATAGCCCTGACTTTGTTCCAGCATGTCGTAAAATACCTTCCTGATCGGATCGCTTTCTATGTTTTGGCTGTTTACTACGGTTTTAAGTACCGGCAGCTCGTATTCTATCCGGTCGATATTGGCTTCCTCCCCGGTCCAGAACTTGATAAACTCCCAGGCGGCGTCCTTATGGGACGAAGATTTACTCATGGCAAGCCCCGAGGAACTGAGGATACTCACCGAAGGCTTGGTACCCCACCGGGGGATCTCCACCACTCCAAAGTTGATCCCGGCCTCGTTTAATTGCGCTATGGGCCAGCTCCCGTTTACAAACATGGCGGCCTTCTGACTGGTCATCGCGGAAGTACCGTAGTTTTCCGCCGCGATGGCATAACCGTCGGCTTCCATTTTTTGGAAAAAGGAGAAAACCGAAATGGCTTGGGGGGAATCAAGGCTGCCCTTGGTTTTACCTTCCGCGTTTACAAAGGCAGTGCCGTTACTCCAGAGGTACATTTCAAAGTCATAGGGATCATATTGAATGGGGAAAACATATCCCTTAGTAGACCCATCGTTATAATGCTCGGTGATAGCCTTGGCGGCGGCATATACATCGTTATAGGTCCAGTCCTTTACCGGATACCCGATACCCGCCGCGTTAAACATATCCTTATTGTAATAAAGCACGTGAGTGGTATAACCCACAGGCATACCATATATGGCATTATTGATGGAATTGTAGGACCACATGGCCTCATAGTAGTTGCTCCGGAAGGAGGACCCCTCTTTATCAATATAGGAATCAAGGGACTCAAGGCCCTCATAATAAGCGGGATAATTCCACATATACATCACGTCCGGCGCGTCATTGCTGCCCATACTCGCGGCGATTTTGGTATCGAAGTTGTCACCGTAGGCCTCCAGGACCACCCGAATATCCGTATGGGCCTGGTTAAAACGATCTACCAGAGCCTGCTGGTTATCCAGATCCTCCGCGTTATCCCAAGTTGCGAAACGCACCTCAACCTTTTTGTCGCCGCCGGCACAGCCGGCCCAAAAAACACATCCCAGGACAATAACCCACGGGAATCTCCAAATTTTTTTCATACGCATCCTCCTCAAAAAAAATATAATTATGACCCCTAGCCCCGGGGCGAAAATCGCCACCGGAATGTAAAAGGCCGTGGTTCCAAACTATCTTTGGGCAGGGCGTCCGGTCCCCACCCGGCGGATCCCAGCCCGTGATGGGCATAATCCAGATGGATCCAGACACCCTCCCGCCGGGGCAGTTCATCGTCGTGCCCGGCCTGTATCAGGTCATCCAGGGTGTAATGATGGGCGGTAAAATTCAGGGTGTCCCCGGCTTCCACCAATAGGCCGCCGCCGTCTTCCCCGGTAAAGGATACCCAGCGCACGTCCGTCCGGTTGCCGTTTTCCTGGGGCACGGCATAGGGGAAGTGGAGGGCGTCCACCGTGGTTTCGTAGCGGCCCAGGGGGCTCCCCTCCTTGGAGTCCCGGTAACATTCCCCAGGGCCCCGGCCATACCATGCCGCCCGTTCGAGGCCGGCCCCCAAAGGACCGTATAGCCCTATCCGGGGTAAGGTAGGGGGCAGCCTGCCCTGAGGTTCCCCCCTTACCCGGAGGGTGAAACTCCCGTCCGGGGCCATCCGGTACACCAGCTCCGCGTCAATATACCAGTTCATCGTATAGGGAGTATACCGTTTTTTTATCCGTACCCCGGCAAACCCTTCCTCGATTTCCATTTCCAACAGACAGGGCTGGATGTAGGGAACCATAAATTCTTCCCACACCGGCGACTGCCGGCGGTCGTTTTGGATAGGCGCCCGGTAAAAACACAGATCCATCCTGCCCGCGAGAAGGGGCTTCCCCTTCAGGCAGTAGGCTTCCACCGTACCGTGGGCCGGGGAAAACCGAAGTACCGCCCCGGCGGCGGAGAGCAGCAGGGCTCCTTCGCGCTCCTCCAGGACGGCCTCCCCGGTCTTTGCCGGGGAGGGGAAATTCCGGGGAGCCTCGTTTTCGGGGAGGAAAAATTGGCACACATCAATTTCCTCCGCCTCCGGCCCGCCTTCCCCGGGAAAAAAGCGCAGGGTTACCACCGCCGGACGCAGCCCGGCAAGATCCGCCCCCAGGGGAACCCATTTTTTCTCGCCGGGTTTGATGACGGGTAGAGCCGTCCGCCCCCGTTCCAGGATCTTTCCCTCCGCCGCACATTCCCAGTCCATCCGGTATATGCCGGCGGAACGGAAATCATTCCGGTTCCAGATCTGTACCCGGCCGGTCTCCTGGTCCAGGGCCGCCGCCCGGATGGGGGAAAAGGCATGTTTTACCTGGGCCATGGCGGGGGAGAGGGTCCCGTCCCCCAGGGTAAGGCCGTCGGCGCAAAAATCCCGGTTGTTCGGCATATCCCCAAAGTCACCGCCGTAACAGATCCGGTCCCTGGTTCCCGGATTCCGGCGCCGTATGGTGTGATCCCGCCATTCCCACAGAAATCCCCCCTGAAGGCGGGGGTATGCCCAGAACAGGTCCCAGTAATCCTCAAGCCCGCCGGGACCGTTCCCCATGGTATGGGCATATTCGCAGAGGATATGGGGTTTTGAAAGCCCCTGTTTCCCCAGTTCCCTGAGTTTTTCATAACCCGTATACATGGAACTGTACACATCCGCGGTCCGCGCGTCCCGGTCTTCCTCGTAGTGTACCGGCCGGGTGGGGTCGAGCCGGTGGGCCAGTTCCGCCGCCGCCGCGAAATTCCGGCCATAACCGCTTTCGTTTCCCAGGGACCACATGATCACACTGGGGTGGTTTATCTCCGAGAGGACGGTACGGCGGACCCGGTCCAGAAAGGCTTCTTCCCAGAGGGGAGAAGCCGCAAACAGGTTCGGCTCCCCGAAGAGCTGGCACATACAGCACTCCAGATCCGCCTCGCTCATCACGTAAAAACCCATCTCATCGCAGAGGGAATAAAAAACCGCCGGCTGGGGATAATGGGAAGTACGGAGGGCGTTTACATTATGCCCCTTGAGGATCTCCAGATCCTTCCTGATCTGATCAGGGTCCGCCCCCCGTCCCCGGGTATCCGACCAGAGGTGGTAGTTCACCCCCCGAAATTTGAGGGCCGCCCCGTTGATCCGTAAAAGCCCTCCCGTGATTTCGATCCGCCGGAACCCGGTCCGCAGGCTTACCGCCTCACCGGGACCTTCCGGGTTGTCCAATAGTACCGTGAGTTCATATAAGTCAGGGATTTCCGCGCTCCAAGGCGAAACCTCGGCCAACCGGGTATTGAGAATTTGGGTTTCCGCGGCCTCCGCCTCGGCCTGCCACAACACCCGGCCATCCCGGACCAGCTCCGTCCGCAGCCGGCAGCCCCGGGGCCGGACACAGTCTATCCCCAGTTCCAACTGCCCGCCGCCGTCTTCCAGGGGCAACGCCTTTACCCGTATATCCCCGATATGGGAAACCGGCCGGCGGATAAGGCAGACATCCCGCATGATACCCCCCAGCCACCACATATCCTGGTTTTCGAGGTAGGAACCATCGGTGAATTTATATACCCGTACCGCCAGCACGTTTTCACCGGGCCTGGTCAGGGAGGTAATGTCAAATTCACTCACCAGCCGGCTTCCCTGGCTGTATCCGGCCAAACGGCCGTTCACCCAGAGGTGGAAGCCGCTTTCCACCCCCTCAAAACGGATACAGGTCAGCAATCCGTCGCCGGGCAGGGTAAAACGGCGGCGGTAAGACCCGGTGGGGTTGTATTCCGGCGGGATAGGGACTTCCGCCACGGGAAATACCGAAAGGGAATCGGTATAATGGGGCCGCCCATAACCGGAAAATTCCCATTCCGAAGGTACGGCCATTTTATCCCATGATCGGTCGTCGAAATCCTCATCCATAAAATGAGGATCCGTCTCCGCGGGACAATCCGCATAGGCAAAGGACCACAGGCCGTTCAGGGAAAGATACCGCCCGCTTTCAACCGGCCGGCCTCTCCGGGCGGAAAGGGCATCCTCGTAGGCATATACAAATCCCCGTGGAGGCAATCGTCCGCGTTCCAGTATTTCTCCGTTACACCAATCCGGTTTCGGCTGGTCCCAACAGTAATTCGTCGTTATAGTCTTCTTAAACATAAAACAGTTCTTCTTATATTAACAGGTAAAATTTTTAAAATCAAGGTCCCACGCTGCCAGGGACGGCAATTTTACCTTTACCGGTTTATAATTCCGCGCAAGGGATAGAAGCGGAATAAATAGGGGCCGGCGCCGCCGGCCCCTATTTATTAGAGCGGATAGCCCGGTTCCCGCCATAGGCGGGAATGCGCCCAAATCCGCACGGTTAATCGTACCGGGATCCTAGGTCGCTCTACCCAGCTCCCCGGCTTTTTTCGCGCCGATTTCCCGGAGCAGGTATTTCTGGATCTTGCCGCTGGCGGTGAGGGGGAAGGAGTCCACGAAAAAAACGTACCGGGGGATCTTGAAGCGGCTGATCT
>JAITKD010000260.1 GCA_031278575.1 Spirochaetaceae bacterium
ATGAGCCTCCGCGGAGCAACGCGCTGACCTGTGGTCCGATATGGTGGGCCTGTCGGATTTTTTAGAAATCGTCAAAACGGAACCCATTCTTGGTGGTTTGATTGGAAGGCCGGGGGCCATACCACGGTCAACCAGTTACGGAGGGGGAGCGCCCTTGATGTCATAGGATGTACCAATTTTTGCCCATGACAAGCCTTTTTTGACGCTGCTCCCCCTCGCTCCAACCCCGCGCCGCCCGCACGCGGGCTTAGGCGGGTTTTCCGCTACCCCCACTCTTTTTTTCACGGGCCTTATCCTTAACTTGTTGACCGTGGGGGCCATACCCTGTCGAACCTCAGGTTCGCGCTTGCTCTAAACGTGACCCATAAAAATTTTTAGCGGAATTTGTTCGGAAATTGAAATTTCCGGGCCCTTTACTAAAGCAAAACCGCGGATCAATCCCATATAATATCCATGAGACAATTACGCATACTCAAACAAGGGGTGTGGTACGAAGTCCGTACCCGCGTCAACAATCGGGAACCGTTGTTTCGCTTGGGGACCGGCGCCGCGGCGCCGGTCCCCAATAAGGCCCTGGCGCTGTTCGCCCGGGTGTTCCGGCAGACGAAACTCCGGTTCGTTTTCGAGATTCGGAAGCTGTGTCTTGCGGACGACTGGCTGACGTTTTACATTAAGCCGGCGGATGGGTTGGAACTTCCGGCTATCATGAAGTGGCTGAAACAGGTGTTTGCCCAACGGTACAACCGTGCGGAAGGCCGGATCGGGCATATCTGGGGGGACCGGTACGGGTCGTGGATACTGGAGGGGGAACCGCCGGAGGAGGAGGCCGAAGCGGGGCGGGGGGATTCAGCCGCTGGGGTCAGACCCCGGTATGGGGAAACGGCGCTCCACCCCGCTTTTTCTCCTCTTTTCCCGCTTCTCCCCGCCCCCGGATAAACGGCGCCAATCCGCCCGGGGTTCCGCATCAACCTTCTTTTCCACCCCAAGCCGAAAACTTTCAGGGGAAAGGTCTATCCTGAAACCGGTAAAACCTGAATTGCGGGTTACGTTTAGCCTAATAGTGGGGAGGTTTTCGGCTGGGAATAAGCTCCGGTTCCTGGGAAAGCGGTAACAGGCGCTCCTTCATGGCCCCGTATTCAGCGGAGAGTTTATCCAAAAGGGCGTTTCGTTCCAGGGTTTCTTCCTGGAGGCGGTTAAGAAAATCTTCCAGAAAAGCTAATTTTATTTCTATCTTTTCGATTCGCGGCTCCAATCCCTGTTGATCCATTATATCTGAATATATAATATTATAGCTATATTGGAAATAGGGGGGACATCCATGAGTGTATCCTATAATTTTAGTATAGAAGAATTAGGGACGCGATCCATTAAATCGCCGATGACCATGTCGAAGACTCGGGGGGATTTTATCGCCAATTATGTGACCGATGATGAATTTGTCCGGTTAAGCGCGGCGGTAACCCTGGGAGCCCAGGCGCCGGTTAAACGGAGCCAGGTTTTTGAGTGCGCCGGGCCGCGGGAGTACATATATTTTATGCCCCAGCACGTACACGCGGGGATCGTAAGCTGCGGCGGGCTTTGTCCGGGGATCAACGACGTTATCCGGGCCATTGTCCGCTGCCTCTGGTACCGCTACGGGGTCCGCCGTATTTCGGGGATCCGATACGGATACAAGGGTTTTTTGCCCGAGTACCAGTACGGCATCAAGGAACTTACCCCGGATATTGTGGATGATATCCATAAAATAGGGGGTACCTTCCTGGGGAGCGCCCGGGGAGGGGGCAAGGAAGTGGTCAAAATCGTGGACGCCATTGAAAAACTCAACCTGAATATGCTTTTCACCATAGGCGGTGACGGAACCCAGCGGGGCTCCCTGGATATCGCCCAGGAAATAGACCGGCGGAAACTCAAAATAGCCATGATCGGGATCCCCAAAACCGTGGACAATGATTTTTCTTTTATCCAAAAATCCTTCGGGTTTGATACCGCGGTGGCCAAGGCGGTGGAAGTGGTTACCGCCGCCCACATGGAAGCCCACTCCCAGATCAACGGGATAGGCCTCGTAAAACTCATGGGCCGGGAATCGGGCTTTATCGCCGCCCACACCGCCCTGGCCAGCCACGAGGTGAATTTTGTCCTTATCCCTGAAATTCCCTTTGAACTTAACGGCCCCAACGGTTTTTTGCACCACCTGGAGGAAAGACTGCGGAACCGCAAACACGCGGTGGTCATCGTGGCCGAAGGGGCCATGCAGGATCAGCTGATAAGGGAAGTAAAAAAAGACGCCGGGGGAAACATCAAAATGGAAGATGTGGGAACCTACCTGAAGGACAAGATTCAGGAGTATTTTGACGCCAAAAGCATGGAGATCAACCTGAAATACATCGATCCCAGCTATATGATCCGGTCCGCCCCGGCGGAACCCAGCGATTCAATTTATTGTGAACGCCTGGGGAACGCCGCTGCCCATGCGGCTATGGCGGGTAAAACCAAGGTATTGATAGGGCTCGTGAACAACGAATTCGTCCATCTGCCTATGAAGGTGGCCGTTTCCCAGCGGAACCATGTGGACCCCGAAGGCAACCTCTGGCGGGATACCCTGGACGCCACCCATCAGCCCATTCTCATGGTGAATAACCCCATGGGGGCCATCTTCGGTAAAGAAGACGACGTTGAATAAAACCATCGCTGCCCAAGGGGGGAGGGAACGGGAACTCTCCGATGAAACCCTGGACGAACTCTTTTCCGGCGCCCTAAACCGGGCGTTGGGAGAAGCGGGCGGTTCAGGACCGGTACTCATCCTGCCCCCGGACATCACCCGGTTCCATTCCCGGGCGGGGTTCCTCACGGATATTGCCGTCCGGGAACTGTCGCGGCTCGGCCGGTTGGGGCTTGTGCTGCCCGCCCTGGGGACCCACGCCCCCATGGGCCCTGCGGACTTACGCCGTATGTTTCCCGGTACACCCCCGGACCGGTTCCGCGCCCACGACTGGCGGCGGGATGTGGTGGAATTGGGCCGCCTGGAGGCGGAATGGGTGGAAGGGGTCTCCGGGGTGTGTTTTGATTGGCCGGTACAGGTGAACCGGCTGCTCCGGGACGGCGGTTTTTCCCTGATCCTCTCCATCGGCCAGGTGGTGCCCCACGAAGTGGCGGGTATGGCCAATCACCATAAAAACATCCTCGTGGGAACCGGGGGAAAAGAGGCCATTGACAAAAGCCATTTTGTGGGGGCCCTCTACGGCCTGGAGCGGATCCTGGGACGGATCAACAATCCGGTCCGGGCCCTCTTTGACGAGGGGATGCGCCGTTTCGGCCAGGCCCTCCCCCCCATCCTCTGGGCGCTTACCGTGGTCGGCGGCCGGGGACCGGAGGAAGCCGCGGCGCCGGGGGAGTCCGTAGTCCGGGGGCTCTACGTCGGCTTTGGCCGGGATTGTTTTGAACAGGCCGGGGCCCTGGCCCAGGAGGTCAACCTGGATCTCCTGGATGAGCCGCTGGAAAAGGCTGTGGTTTACCTGGACCCCGGACAATACCGCACCACCTGGCTGGGGAACAAGGCCGTATACCGGACCCGGATGGCCCTGGCCGATGGGGGGGAACTCCTGATCCTCGCCCCGGGCCTGGAACGGTTCGGGGAAGATCCGGAGCTTGACGCCCTGATCCGCCGCTACGGTTACCGGTCCGGGGGGATGATCCGGGACCTGGCGGGCAGGGAAAAAGACCTGGCGGAAAACCTCAGCGTTGCGGCCCATTTGATCCACGGCTCCCCCGAAGGCCGTTTTACCGTGCGGTACTGTCCCGGACCGGGCCTTGGCCGCCCCGAGATTGAGGCCGCAGGTTTCGCCTGGGGGGACCTGGACCAGGCCCTGAAACGGTATGACCCCGCATCCCTCAGGCCCGGGAAACAGACCCTTCCGGACGGGGAGGAGATCTTTTTTATTCCCAACCCCTCCCTGGGGCTCTGGGCGGAAAAAACCCGGTTTTTTTCCGCGGGGATAGGCGGGTAAAATTATCCCTCATGGGAAAATTTTACCCGTCCTGTAGCCCGCCTCTCCCCTGACAACGTATTGTCCTCGTTCCAAATCCCGGTTGGCTTTGGGCCGTAATGGTACTTTTACCGGTTAATCGCCGAAAAACTGCCGTGCAAGGGATTGGCGGGGGGTGCGGCCCCGGATCGGAGCGCCGGGACCGAAGCGCGGCAGCCTGATTGCCGCCGTGACGGGGCCCCGAAAAGCCCGGATTCCGGTATAAAGCGCCGGAAACACGCCCGAATTACCCAAAAAATCTTTTTTGGCACGGTTTTTGCTATATAATTAATAAGGCCGCCGGCCTTAAACCGGGTCATTCGGAGAAATCCGGCCCTGTTTTTTAAGGCGGCGGATTGATTTTACTGGAGAGGAGTATATATGAAAGGGAACATCTTTTTTATTATCCTGGTATTGTCGGCCGCGGGTCTTTTTGCCCAGGCCGGAAGCGGTTGGACGAGGGGAACCCGGACGCCGCCGGAATCCCTCACGGCAGTAACGGTGAACGGGAATTTAGCGATCATAGACGCCAGGATTGGCCTTAAAAGCGGGGATAACACCTACTATGTTATGGGTATCGACCGGCTTATCGGGTTTGTCGACGGCCTCAAAGAAGGGGCCCCGGTAACCCTGGAGGGGTATGAGTTCCCCCTGCCCGATGCCCCGGAATACCGTTACCTCCGGGTCCTTAAACTGAGCTTTAACGGCAAGGACTACGAGGTATCCCCCCGGCTTAGGCAGCTTGCCGAAGGGTCGGGGACCCCCCATCCCTTTGCCGGGCCGGAGTTCAAGAACTGGGACGGCCCGGGATTCCCCCGCCACGGAGGAGGCCACCGGCGGAATTTCCGGTGATGGGCGCTAACATCATCCATCTTGTATTTCCAATGTTAGACAAGAGGTCTGACCCTCGAAGGGCAGAGGAAGTCTGACACGGTCAACAAGTTAAGAAGGGGGAGCGCCAGGGATGTCATCGGATGTACCCATTTTGCCCATGACGAGCCGTTTTTGACGCGGCTCCCCCTCGCTCCAGCCTCCTCGGGCTTCGCCCTGCGGTGGCTTCCGCTACCCCCACTCCTTCATCTACGGGCGCCAAATCCTTAACCTGTTGACCGGGGGTCTGACCCCCGAAGAACCGGGGAGGACTGACCCTCGAAGGGCAGGAGCGGTCAGCCCCTTGAAGGACCCGGAGGTCAAACCTGAAGGGCAGGGGCGGTCAGCCCCTTGAAGGACCCGGAGGTCAAACCCGAAGGGCAGGAGCGGTCAGCCCCTCGAAGGACCGGGGGGTCAACCCCTCGAAGGGCCGGGGAGGACTGACCCTCGAAGAACCGGGGGGTCTGACCCCTAAGGGCGGAGAGGTCTGGCCCCCGGACGTTCGTGGTTAGTTATTCATGCCTTCAACCCAACGAAGAACCCAGGAGCAAGCCGGGACATGGACCCCGGTCTTCCAATCGGTCTCCTAAGATTCGTAGATCTCATGGAGGAAAAGGGTTGCCGCCTGGG
>JAITKD010000150.1 GCA_031278575.1 Spirochaetaceae bacterium
CATGGAAAGGGGCGGCCCGGATCAACATCTCCACATCCCCTTCGGTGAGTTCCCCCGCAAAAACTCCCGAGGCCAGCAATTCCCGGCAGAAGATATCCATGTACTTTCCGGTCCGCAGGGCGTGGCTCCCGGCGTTATCGTCCTTACATTCCAACAGTTCCGCGAAGGAGGTAACGACGCTGTTCTCCAGTTCCCGGACGGTATTCTCAAGGGAGGATTGGTAGGCGGCGAACTGGAGGTGGAGTTCCAGCCGGTGAAACAGGATGTCTTTATTGGCGGGTTTGGTGATAAAATCCATCGCCCCGGACTGGAGAGCCCGGATTTCCGTTGCCGTGTTCCGGTTTCCGGTGAGGAAAATCACCGGTATGGGATGGAGTTCCGGGTCCTCTTTGAGCTGCTTGATGGTCTCGAAGCCGTCCATTTCGGGCATCTCGATATCCAGAAGGATGAGGTCCGGCTTCTCCTTTTTACAGATCTGCAGGGCCAGGGAGCCGGATTTGGCCAGGGAAACATCATAGTGGGAGGTAAGCTGGGCGCCTATCTGCTTGAGGCTCGAAATGTTATCATCCACCACCAGTATCTGTTTGGCCATATAATCATCCGTCTCAGGAAAATTTTAATTTGATAAAATTTATCATAAATTTAATTAACCTGCAAGGTAGTATTTAACCGATAGGAATAAAAACAATCGAAAATCATGGAAGTTTGGTCAAAATTTCAGTTTTTGAAAAAAACGGCTCCAAACTGAAATTTTGACTCCTTCCGTTACGTAATTTCCGTATTGGGTATTGAGGGAATATAAAAAATAGGTATATCATAGAACAATTCCATTTTCTTTCTTAAAATTTTTTTGTAAGGACGAACCATGATCTTCAATCCTGAATGTGAATGTATGGAAAGGGAAACCCGGAAAAGACAGCAGCTCGCCCGCCTCAAAAACATGGTGGAAAAACTCTATGGGGTGGTGCCCTTCTACCGGGAAAAAATGGACGACCTCGGGATAACACCCCGGGACATCCACCGTATCAAGGACATCGAAAAATTGCCCTTTACCACCAAGGACGATCTCCGGGATACCTTTCCCTATGGGCTCCTCGCCTGTCCGAAGTCCCTCATTGAGGAGATCCATATGTCTTCGGGGACCACGGGGATCCCCGTGGTGGATGCCTATACCCACAAGGACATCGAAATCTGGGGGGAGTCCATGGCCCGGACCATGGCGGCGGCGGGGTGTACCCGGGACGATACGGTCCAGAACTGTTATGGATACGGTCTTTTTACCGGGGGGCCGGGGGCCCATTACGGCGCCCGGGTGTTGGGGGCGAACGTTTTGCCCATGTCGTCGGGGAACACCGCCCGGCAGCTCCAGGTGATGCGGGCCTTCGGGTCCACCATCCTCACCTGTACCCCCTCGTATGCCCTTTATATGGCGGAGGAGGCGGAAGAAGCGGGGATTGATTTAAAAAAACTTCCGCTAAACAAGGGGTGCTTTGGGGCTGAACCCTGGAGCGAGAATATGCGGAAGGAGATCGAAGCCCATTACGGTATGAAGGCCTACGATATCTACGGACTCACCGAGATCATCGGGCCCGGGGTGGCCTTTGAGTGTGAAGCCCAGGACGGGCTCCATATCAACGAGGATTTTTTTTATCCGGAGATCATCGATCCCCATACGGGAAAGGTCCTGCCCGACGGGGAAAAGGGGGAATTGGTCTTTACCACCCTTACCAAAGAGGGAACCCCGCTGCTCCGTTACCGGACCCGGGACATAACCTACTTTATCGCCGAGCCCTGTTCCTGCGGCAGAACCACCGTGCGGATGCACCGCCTCTTCGGCAGGACCGACGATATGCTCATCATCCGGGGGGTCAATGTCTTCCCCAGCCAGATAGAGCAAGCCCTCATTGAAATTGAGGGAACCGAACCGCAATACCTCATCGTTCTGAACCGGGGGGCTTCCCACCTGGACGAGGTGGAACTCCAGGTGGAGGTAAAAAAGGAATTTTTCAGTGATGAAACCCGGGATCTTGAAGGGTTACGGGCCAAGATCGAAAGCGTGATGAAATCCAAACTGCAGATCGGCCTCAAGGTAAAGCTGGTGGAACCGAAAACCATAGAACGGTCCATAGGCAAGGCAAAACGGGTTATTGATAACCGTAAGATATAGGGGGAACCATGCGGATTAAACAAATATCGGTATTTTTGGAAAATAATGCGGGCCGTCTGGCGGATGTAACCCGGGTTCTTGCCCAGGGGGGTATCAATATCCGGGCCATATCCATCGCGGATACGGCGGATTTTGGCATCCTCAGGCTTATCGTGGATAATGACGCCGAGGCCCTCCGGGTACTTAACGCCGCCGGGTTTACCACCCGGGAAACCAGCGTGGCGGCGGTGGAGATCGACGACACCCCGGGGAGCCTGGCCAAGGTGATGGAGTTGTTCCAAAAATCCAATGTTAACATCGAATATCTTTACGCCTCTTTGGAAGGTAAAGCCGGTAAGGCGGTGGTCATTTTTAAGCTGGAAAATTTTGACGTAGGACTTAAAATTATAGAAGCGCATGGTCTTGCGATGATCGACCGCTTTTAACACGCTGAACAAAGGGGCAAAAAATGAAGATATTAATGGCTGCCAGCGAAGCCGTTCCCTACGCCAAAACCGGAGGGCTCGCCGATGCCGTATCCGCTTTATCGATTGCCCTGGCAAAATTGGGTCATGAGGTGAAGATAGTAATACCCCGGTATTACGCGGTAGACCGGGAAAACCTTACCAAACTTGAAGGCGCCCTGGGGGTCCCCGTGGGGGGAGGCGAGGAATGGAGCGCCGTTTATACGGCAATCCTGCCGGGATCCCCTCAAAACCCCCCGGTTTCCGTTTATTTTATCGAACACGAAAAGTTTTTCGGCAGAGACGGTGTCTATGGGACCCCCGCGGAGCCGGATTTCCTTGATAACCCCCGGCGGTTTAGTTTTTTTTCCCGTTCCGTGTTTCAGCTTTGCCGGAAACTATCCTGGTACCCCGATGTGCTTCATGCCCATGACTGGCCGACGGCCCTGGTACCGGTTTTCCTTAAATTCGGGGAACGGATCGGGGGGTTTTCCAGGACCGTTTCGGTCCTGACGATCCACAATTTGGGGTATCAGGGAATTTACAGCAAGGATAATTATTCCTATACGAGGCTCGGGTGGAATGTTTTTTTTGAGGCCGGTTTAGATGACTGGAACATGATGAACTTCCTCAAGGCGGGGATCAGCTGCGCCGACAAATTGAACACCGTCTCCCCGAACTATGCCCGGGAAACCCAGACCCAGGCCCACGGTTTCCGCCTGGACGGTATGCTCCGGTACCGGTCCGCGGATTATTCGGGGATCCTCAACGGTATAGACACCGATGTTTGGAACCCCGCCAGGGACCCGCTTATTCCGCAACCCTACAGTATCAAAAACATGGAGGGAAAAGCCAAAGCCAAGGAGGCCCTGCAGCGGACCTTTGGACTGTCCGGGAATTCGGATGTCCCGGTGATCGGTATGGTAACCCGGCTCACCGAACAGAAGGGGGTGGGAGCCCTTTTTGGCCCTTCCTATGGTTCCGCCTGGTCTATCTGCCGGGATATGAATATCCAGCTGGTTCTCCTGGGAACCGGTGACGCCTGGTGCGAAAATGAAGTCCGCAGTCTCTCATCACGGCTCTCCAATTTTAAGGCCCGGATCGGATACAGCGAGGAGTTAAGCCATCTCATCGAGGCGGGGAGCGATTTTTTCCTTATGCCGAGCCGTTACGAACCCTGCGGTCTCAACCAGCTTTATTCCCTTGCTTATGGAACCCCTCCGATTGTTCGGAACACCGGAGGGCTCGCGGATACGGTGGAAAACTTTGACCAGGAAACCGGAACCGGAACGGGATTTATGTTTGATGATCTTACCCCAAGCGCCATATACAATACTACCGGTTGGGCGGTGTGGGCCTATTATAACCGCCGGTCCCGGGTGGAGGCTATGCGTATTACCGGAATGAAACGGAATTTTTCCTGGGAAAAATCGGCGAAAAAATA
>JAITKD010000152.1 GCA_031278575.1 Spirochaetaceae bacterium
CCGCGTTGCCCCCGGAACCTACAACGCCACCTTCGAGAAGGGGGGGGCCCGGCTGAGGACCTGGGCCACCCGGAGGTGTTCCGGGAGGAGGAGGCCGGGGTCCGCTTCCAGCATGGCAAAGGCGTCGTTCCGGGCCCGCTCCAGTTCCGCGGCGTCCCGGAGGGGATCCGCTATCCCCAGGGAGAGGTACCCCGACTGCTCGATCCCCGCGATCTGCCCCGGCCCCCGGAGCTTCAGATCCTCCTCGGCAATGATAAAACCGTCGGAGTTTTCCCGCATCACCTTCAGCCGGGTTTTGCCCTCTTCGGTGAGTTCTTCGGAGTAGACGAGGAAACAATAGGCCTGTTCCGCTCCCCGTCCGACCCGGCCCCGGAGCTGATGAAGGGCGGAGAGGCCGAAACGGTCCGCGTGTTCTATGACCATACAGGCGGCGTTGGGGACGTCCACCCCGACCTCAACCACGCTGGTGGCCGCCAGGATACGGATATCCCCCCGGCGGAATTCGCCCATGATCCGTCGTTTTTCCTCCTCATCGATTCGGGAATGTATGAGGGCCGTGGGGTATTGGGGAAAAATCTCTTTACCCAGCCGTTCCGCCATGGACACCGCATCCTTGAGGTCCTTGCCGTTTTCCTCGATCAGGGGATACACGAAATACGCCTGCCGTCCCGCGGCCAGTTCCTTCCGGACAAAATCGTAGACCTTGTCCTCGTTGGATTCCCGGGCCAGATGGGTCTTTACGGGCTTCCGTCCCGGGGGGAGGTCCCGGATGATCGACGCCTCCAGGTCTCCAAAGACCGTCAGGGCCAGGGTCCGGGGTATGGGGGTAGCGCTCATCATAAGAAGGTCCGGCTTTCCCGGCGAGGATAGGGACGATTGCCCCTTGCCCATGATGAGGGAACGCTGGATCACCCCGAAACGGTGCTGCTCATCCACCACCACCAGCCGGAGATTTTTGTAGAGTACGTCCCGGGAAAAAAGGGCGTGGGTGCCGATAACCAGGTCTATTTCCCCGGCGGCCAGGGCCTTGAGGAGGAGGGACCGGCCCGCGGCCCGGAGGTTCCCCGTGAGGAAGGCGGGCCGTATACCCAGGGGTTCCAGAAGGGCCCCGGCGTTTTCCGCGTGCTGCCGGGCCAAAAGTTCCGTGGGGGCCAAAAGGGCCGTCTGCCCCCCGGCTTCCACCGCCCCCAGAGCCGCGAGAAAAGACACCAGGGTTTTCCCGGACCCCACGTCCCCCTGGAGGAGCCGGGCCATGGGAAAGGGTCCGGCCATATCCCGGTTAATTTCGGCAATCGCCCCCATTTGTCCGGGGGTAAGGGAAAAGGGCAGCCTATCCAAAAGCCGCTGCTGGAGGGGGGAGAATCCCCCGGTTTTCCCCGGGCCGCCGCGTTCCTCCCTCCTTCCTTCCCCGCCCTGGCGCCGTTCCAGGGCCCGCTTCCCCACCATTACCTCCAGGTAAAAAAGCTCCTCGTAGATCAGGGTTTTCCGGGCCAGTTCCAGTTCCTCCGGGGAAGCGGGGAAATGGATGGCCCTGACGGCCCGGGCCTTGGACGCCAGGCCCTCCCGCCGGATAATCCCCGGGGGAAGTTCGTCCTCCAGGGGAGCCGCGTATTGATCCAGGGCGCTGCCGACGAGCCGCCGGAGCATACCCTGGTTTAACCCGGCGCTGAGGGGATAGACGGGGAGGATGCGGCCGAAATTACGGCTTTGAAGGCGGCCCCCCGGGCGGTCCGGTTCATCCCCCGGAGGGGGCCCCTTGTCCAGGACCTCTATTTCAAAGTCCGTGGACTGGATGTCCCCGTATTTATAGAAAAACCGGCCCCAGAGGCGGTAATAGTTCCCCAGGACAAGCTGTTTTTCCAAAAAGGGACGGTTAAAACAAACCAAGACCCCCCGGGCGGTCCGGTCCTCCACATGGACTTTGAGGGTTTTCATCCGGCCAAAACCAAACCAGTCGTGGGCCAGGACCCGGACCACGGTACAAACCGAGGGGTGCTTCTGATAATCCCGCAGGGGTATTTCCCGGCTCCGGTCCTCCCAGTCCCGGGGGTAATGACAGAGGAGGTCCGCAACGCTGGTGATCCCCATCCGGGCGAGGGTGTGGATCGATTTGGGACCCGCCCCCCGGATGTGATCAATAGCCGCGGTAAGTTCCCGGAGAAACATGGAAAACCGTCAAAAGGGAAACCGGACCAGGAGGGGAAGGAGTTTACCCAGGACTATCCCCAGGCCGATTCTGAGGACCACTAAGACCCCCAGGGAACTGAGGATCCCGGTCAAATAATTTACCAGCCGGTTCCGGAAAATGATCCGGTTTATCCGGTACAGGACGGGCTGGGAGATAACGTCAACGATCCGCCAAAAGCTCCCGTATATGTTCCGGTTGGTAAGGTAGGCAAACAGCCGCAATACCAGGATGAGGATAAAAAACCCCAGGACAAAGGAAACCGCGGACCAGAGGGCGGAAAGGACCAGGGCCAGGACGATCCCCAGGGTGATACGGCCGTAACGGCCTATGGTGGTGAAGATATTGTTCACCAGGGACAGGACCGCCAGGGCGGCGATGGGGGAGAGGTCAAACATCCGGGTTTGCAGAAAAGGGAAGCGGCGGAACCAGTTAAGGTAGGGATCGGTAACCGCGCAGAGTATGTCATAGGGCTTCCCATACCGGGCTCCGCTGAACCAGGTGAGGAGGATCCTGATAAAAATAAGGAGGGTATACGCCCCGGTTAGCCCCCCCAGGACGTTCATCATAATCCCGATCATATTGTACATAAAAGCCTCCTTCCGTGGGCGGATCCCGGATTACCGCCCCACCGTCCGGCTCCGGGGCGGTTCATTCCGGCCATACTTCGGCAACCCCGGCGCAACGGGTCAGGGCGTTGAGGCGGACCGTGTCGGCGGCGGCGCTTATCTGGGTCGCGGTACGGATCACCGTTTCCCCGCCGGAGGCGGGAACATGGATATACACCGAACAGGGGCCGGGATTTTCAAAAAGATAATCCCGTAAGGGGTAGAGGGCCGCCTCTTCCGCCGCCGTCAGGGGGGTAAGCCGGATATGGACCTCCCGGAAAGCCGGGGCCGCCGGTTTTTCCCTTTCGGGGCTCCCCTCTTCCCCCTGAGGGGCCTCGCTTTTCTCCCCGTTCCGCTGGGCGCTTTTGAGGAGTTTTTCCAGATCCGGCAGGCTGCTCACCAGGAGCCCCGGGCGTTCCCGTTTCTGTTCCCCCGAACGGTCGATCCGCCCCCGGACGGCGATCTGGTCATCGGCGTGGATCTTGTCTTTATAAGCCGCCCATTCCTTTGAAAAAAAGACCAGTTCTATCTCGCCGTTGTAATCCATCAGGGTGGCGAATCCCATTTCCATCCCCTTTTTGGTCATCTGGGGCCGCAGGGTCTTGATAACGCCTATCAGGGTATAGGTTCCATCGGGGGACTTTTCCGGGTGGGCCAGATCGATGGTTACCTGCTGCCGCCAGGCTTCCCGGTAATCGTCCAGGGGATGGCCGGAGAAATAAAACCCGAGGAGTTCCTTTTCTATCGTAAGCTGCTGCATCCGGTCCCATTCGGGGAAGGGCTTGTACTCAAAATCGGGGTATTCCTTTTCCCCGGTATCGTCAAAAAGGCTGGACTGGCCGTATTTTTTGTCGTCCTTTTTATTCTGGGCATAATCTACCGCCTGCTCCAGGTTCCCCGCCAGCGCCGCCCGGGATACGCCGAAGCCGTCAAAGGCCCCGGTTTGTATCAGGAGTTCCACCACCTTCTTGCCCACGGTTTTGATATTTACCCGGTCCAGAAAATCCATAAAGTCCCGGTAGGGCCCGTCCTTGCGGCATTTGACGATTTCCTCCGCCGATGCCGCCCCGAGGCCCTTGATCCCCAAGAAACCGTAGACGATCCGGCCGTCAACCACGGTAAAATAGGAGCCCGCCCGGTTAATGTCCGGGGGATCCAGGGCAAGACCCATCCTCCGGGCTTCGTCGATATACTCAGGGAGCTTATCCACGCTGGCGATCTCGTTGGAAAGGTTCGCCGCCATGAATTCCGCGGGAAAATTTGCCTTGAGATACGCGGTTTGGTAGGCCAGGATCGCGTAGGCCGCGGAATGGCTCTTATTGAACCCGTAACCCGCGAAAGGAATGAGGATTTCAAAGATCCGGTCCGCATCCGTTTCGGAAAACCCCCGGGCTTTGGCGCCGGCGATGAATTTCACCTTTTCCTTCTTCATCTCCTCCAGCTTTTTCTTCCCCATGGCCCGCCGGAGGATGTCCGCCTGGCCCAGGCTGTACCCCGCGATGGTCTGGGCCACCTGCATGACCTGTTCCTGGTAGACGATGACCCCGTAGGTCTCCTTGAGGATCCCCTCCAGGCAGGGATCCGGGTATTTGATGGTCCGCCGCTCCCATTTGGAATCCACAAACTGGTCGATATTGTCCATGGGCCCCGGCCGGTAGAGGGCGTTTAAGGCGATGAGGTCCTCGATGCTGGTGGGCCGGGCCTTTTTTAATACCTTCTGCATCCCCGCGGA
>JAITKD010000236.1 GCA_031278575.1 Spirochaetaceae bacterium
CACGGTTTCATAATCGTCATCGGCCGCCCGCTTAAGGGCCTCAAGGGGCCGGCTTATGGACTTGACGGACACCAGGTTTGAGCGGTAGTCAAAATCGACCTCCGGGTCAAAGACATAACCGCTTTTCGCTTTTAGGACGATCACCGCCCGGTACACCTCGTCCCTGACAAAGGACTTTGCTTGCAGGAGGTTTCCCGCGCTGTCCCGCCATTCCACCGCGACATCCACCCCTTCACGGGTCAGGGAGGTTATCGGGGCCTGCCCCACCACCGGGATCGAGACGTAGTTTTCGAGGTTGTAGTCCGCGACTATCCCCTCGTCCGCGTTTTTCCGGGAATCGGCCCAATCATCCCCCGTAAGTGCGGTACATCCGGGCAAAAGTATCAGGGCCGGGAATAACGCCAGGACGCACAGACAGGCAAGCAAAAACGGCGCCAATCCGGCCGGATGGAAAACCCGGCCACGTACCCCCGATTTATTGGGAAAAACAGATTTAGCTACAGAAACGGACGAAATCCAATTTGATTTTACCATTGGAATCATCTCCTTTGCTTTAAATATACTCGAATATACCGAAAAAATCAACAAAAAAATCTCGTTTTTTTAGAAAATACTCCGTTTTTCCCTACGAAAATCCAGCCGGGGGCCCCTCCCCTCATTTTTCTACTATGATAAAATATAAATACTCTTTTACGTGAATGTCCCGGTTCCGCAGATTGCGGCTCCCCCGGAGGCGTTGCGGGGGGTTTCCAGAACCTCCGCCGTTCCGGCCCGCGGAGGATCCCCTCCATGTCCTCCCGGCTGATAAACCCCTCGGAATTAAAGGAAATGATGATGAATTGGGCCCGGATATTCCCCGCGAGATCCGCCAGGGCCCGGGGGGCGGTGAAGCCCCCCCTTTTGGGCTAAACGTAACCCGCAAAAATTTTACGAGGTGTTTTTAGGGCAACGCTGATTAACTTGACGCTCATCATCGTTGCCCTATGTATTTGCTCATTTCATTACGCAAATACGACATTAAAGGAGCACTGATTGCGCCAACGCGGTTGGCGAATTCTCGATTGAATTAATCAGCGCTTCCTTAGGGAAATTTGTCCGGAAATTGAAATTTTTGAGCCTTTTACTAAAGCAAAACGGCCGGTCAAGCGCATATATTCTATATGAGATCATTACGCATACTGAAACAAGGGGTGTGGTACGAAATCCGCACCCGCGTCAACAACCGGGAGCCGCTGTTCCGCTTAGGGACGGGCGCCGCGGCGCCGGTCCCCAGGGCGCTGTTCGCCCGGGTGTTCCGGGAGACGGAACTGCGGTTCGTTTTCGAGGTTCGCGGACTGTGTTTGGCGGACGACTGGCTGACGTTTTATATCAAGCCGGCGGACGGGCTGGAACTTCCGGCGATCATGCAGTGGCTGAAGCAGGTGTTCGCCCAGCGGTACAACCGCCTGGACGGCCGGATCGGCCATATCTGGGGGGACCGGTACGGGTCGCGGATACTGGAGGGGGAGCCGCCGGAGGAGGAAGAGGAGGCCGGAGCGGGGCGTGGGGATTCGGACCCTGGGGTCAGACCCCGATATAGGACCTCAGCCACCGGGGTCAGACCCCGGTATGGGGAAACGGCGATCCAAACCGCTTTTCCCCTCATATTCCCCCTTCCACCCGCCCCCGCGCCCGGATAAACGGCGCTAATCCGCCCGGGGTTCCGCGTCAACCATCTTTTCCACCCCACGCCGAAAACGCTCAGGGGAAAGGTCTGTCCTGAACCGGGCAAAACCTAAGGAAGCACCGATTTATTCAATCGAGAATAAATCGGCGCTGCTTTAACGCAAGGTAAACAAAGTTTACCCCATTTGCGCAATGAAATGAGCAAATACATTAGGGAAACTCGATGAGCGTCAAGTTAATCAGCGTTTCCCTAAAGCCGCCGGCCATCCAAAGACATCCGCCGCTTTTCCCTAAAACGCTATTTCCTCCGCCCCAATTTGCCGGATTTGCAGTACCGTAACCGCGCCGGGGCCGAAGATCCCCTCAATTTGTGTCCGGTAGTGATCCAGCATATCCAGGGGCACATAGGCCTGGATGGTACCGGCAAAACCGCCGCCGTGGACCCGGCAGGCTCCGGCGTCCCGGAGGATCTTCCGGGTTACGGCCAGGGCCAGGCTTACCCCCTGTTCCCGGGGGTTCCGGGGGGAATAAACATTTTGCAGAAGCTCCCAGGAAGAATCCCCGGATTTGTTTACCAGGGTCAGGTATTGGGCCAGTTCCCCCTGTTTTTCCCGGATGCCTGGGGCGGCGGCCGCCGCTTTCAGGGCCGCCTCCATGGCGTCTACCCGCTGATTTTCCTCAAAATAATGGATGGCCCGGAGAATGGCCCGATCCCCGGCAATTTTCCGCAGTTCCGCCCCGTGGGACAATACCAGGTCCAAGTTAAGTTCCCGCAGTACCGGTTTGCCGAAAAAAGCGGCCAGGGCCTTCATTTCTTCGGGGATCGCCGCGTAATCGGGGGTCAGATCCGCATGGCTTCCGTGGGTATTCACCACACAGAGGGTATAGCCGGAGGAGTCTAAATCAAAGTTAATATGCTGTACCCGGGGTGAATTGACATCGGCAAAATCTATGGCTACCGCCCCGCCGGTGGCGCAGGCGGCCTGATCCATTAACCCCGAGGGTTTGCCAAAATATACATTTTCCGCGCTTTGGCCTATTTGGGCAAGCTCCAGGGCGGACCGTTTTTCCCTGCCGTAAAGGGTATCAAAGATCCGCCCCAAAAGGACCTCCACCGCCGCGGAGGAAGAAAGCCCCGATCCGGGCAATACCACGGAATCGGCGTTGGCGGTAAAACCCTTCAGGGCCGTCCCCCGGCGGGTAAGCTCCGCCGCAACCCCCCGGACCAGGGCTTCGGTGGTGCCCGCTTCTTTGGGGTTAACGGAAAGGTCCGAAAGATCCACCTCCACATCGGGGTATCCGGTGGAACGGAACAGTACCTTAGTATCCCTCCGGGGGGCGACCAGGGCAACAGAATCCAGTTGAATGGAAGCGGCCAGGACCTTGCCCCGGTTATGATCCGTGTGGTTACCCCCCAGTTCGGTCCGGCCCGGGGCGGTAAAAAACCGTAAATCCCCCCGGGTTTCGGGAAAATCCTCCGGGGAAAAGTCCCGCAGCATCCCCTCCGCCAGGGCGGTATAACGCTTCCGCGCCCCCGCAACCCCCTCGGGGCCGTATAGTTTTTCAAACACCCCGGCGGCAGCGGGGGTGGTAGTCCAGGTTATTACGTCGTTTCCGGTCATAGCATAACACCTCCCTTTTAGGATATGATATAATTCGGTGATTTGTCCATGGGATTTGTAAGGATGGTATATGTGGAAGCAATTTGAACCGGAAGAGGCCCGCTGGTATCATTGGAATTTAAACGGCGCCGAGGTCTATCTCCGCCGGGAGGGGGATGAATGGCGGACGGCCCTTCGTTCCGTCTTGGCTCAAGAGGTAACCCCCTCCGCGGACGGCCCGAAGCCGGATCGCGCCCCCCGGGATCTTCCTGAGTATTCTGCCGTGGGAGCCGGCCGGCAGATTGTTCTCCATCCTTATTTTTATGAAAAACCCTATTATATCAATTTCCGGGACAAAATACGTCTGATGCCGGAAACGGAGACCCGGCTGGATCTGGCCCTGCCCCCGGTGCTGCGGCTGGAACTGGCCGGGGGCCTGGAGTTGACCCGGTTTACGCCGTTCCTGTTTCCCGAAGCCTGGTCCGGGGAGGACACCATGTACGGATTCCTCTGTGTTTCCCTGCCCGTTCCCTCCCCGCCTTCGGACTTTACGGGGGGGTCTTCCTTTATTCATGGAGAAATTATCTTCCGTAACCAGACTAAAACCATCCTGGACATCGATCGCCTGATTTTATACACCGATTCCCTCAGTATTTATGAAAAGGAAGGGGATCTTCGCTGCGAAACCACGGTGGTGGATACCAACGGCAGCGGAGAACTCAAGATAAACTTCCGTCCGGGGATGCCCGACGGGTATGAGGCGATCACCGCCGCGCGAAAAAACGGGATGGGGAATATTATTATCCGCCGAAGCGCCGATTTGATAAAAAATATCGCCGGGAGATGATTGGACTTGGGAGAGAACCCCATGGTTCTCGAACAAGCCGGTTTTTTATCGGAGAAAATTGCTAATTCCTTGTAATGTAAACCATTACGACAAGGCGATTTTCTCCAAAGGGTAAGAAAACCGTTAAAAAACTGAAGCTTTTGGAGGTTCCCGTTATTATAATATGAAGAGAGGGATTTCAATATCCGGTTGGGTTTGAAATTCTCCCTTAAAAACGGAGTGTTTTGCGGGATGTCTTGAAAGACCAAGGAGGGTTTCCCAGGGTATCCAACGAAGGAGTCTATGAATAACGCCTTTTTAAGTGAATTATGGTCGGATTTGCGTAAAAACGCAAACCCTCTGGAGATCCTGAGCAAGATAATTGCCACGATTTTGATGGTGCTGCTCATTTTTCTGGTCTTTAAACTCATTCAGGCCGCCGTGGGCAAGGGGTTAAAGGGCCGGATCAGCGATCAGCGGGCCTTTATGGTACGCAAGGGGATTAAATACACGGGAATGACCCTGGCAATTCTTCTTGTCTTCCGGAACCTGGGGATAGATATGTCCGCGATCCTTGGGGCGGCGGGGGTGGCGGGGATAGTTTTTGGTTTTGCCGCCCAAACCTCCATGTCCAGCCTGATTTCGGGGTTCTTTCTGCTGTCGGAGAAGCCCTTTCAGGTGGGGGACGCCATTAAGGTGGAGGACGTTACCGGAATTGTCCTGTCGGTGGACTTCCTTTCGGTCAAGATCCGTACCTATGACAACCTGTTTATCCGGATCCCCAATGAAACCATTATCAAAAGCAACCTGACCACCGTTACCCGTTTTCCCATCCGGAGGCTGGACCTTGCCTTCTCCGTGGCCTATAAGGAAGATCTGGAACGGGTGCGGGATCTGCTTTTTGCCCTGGCCCGCGAAAATATCTATACCCTGGATAACCCCGCCCCGTTTTTCGGGATCGATAAATTTGACAGCTCCGGAATAGCCATTATATTCTGCCTGTGGTTTGAAAAAAGCAACTTTTGGAATTTAAAAAATTCTATTATTATAAGTATAAAGAAATCTTTTGCGAAAGAACATATTGAAATACCCTATCAAAAGATAGATATTACTATTACTAACCAGGATGGTATTGGGAATAGCGAGGAGTGTTTTAATGAATGAAATCCGGGGAAAGGATCCCAAAAGAAGTAAAAAAAATCCCAAAAACAACCAATTCCCCTTTGGAGGGCCCCAATCACCCTTTCCCAAAAATTGGGGAGGATGGAAATTTTCTATTATTTATGTGCTTATCCTGGTGGTAGGGATGAGCCTTTTTAACTATGTTTTTATGAGCCAGGTGAATCCCACCATTGACTTTTCCGATTTTAAGGCGAAAATAGCCTCCGGGGAGATTAAACGGGTGGAGTTGACCGACGCCTATTTTACCGGATATACCACCCTCCGGCGGAATTCCCGGATGAGCTTTTCCCTTCGGGGGCCCTATGCCGCTTCCACTGAGGAGGCGTACCGGACGGTTCCCATCAACGACCCCGAAATTATCAAACTTATGGATGAACGGGGGGTTTCCTATTACGCGGTTTCCCGGGAGGGGAGCGCGATCCTCAATATTATTTTTAGCTGGGTTCTGCCCATTGGGATTTTGTTTTTTATCTGGCGTTTTTTTATGAAACGCCTGGGAAATATGGGGGGAAACGTCCTGTCGGTGGGGCAGAACAAGGCGGTGATCGTGGCCGAGGGGGATATTGTTACCCGGTTCGGCGACGTGGCCGGGGTGGACGAGGCCAAGGACGAGTTGGTGGAGGTGGTGGATTTTCTTAAAACCCCGAAAAAATACACCGACATTGGGGGCAAGATACCCAAGGGGGTGCTGCTGGTGGGGCCTCCGGGTACGGGGAAGACCCTTTTGGCCCGGGCCGTGGCCGGGGAAGCGGGGGTGTCCTTTTTCCGGATGAGCGGCGCCGATTTTGTGGAGATGTTCGTGGGGGTCGGCGCGGCCCGGGTGCGGGATCTTTTCAAGCAGGCCCGGGAAAAGGCCCCCTGTATCATCTTTATCGATGAATTGGACGCCATCGGCAAAAGCCGGATCAACAACATCGCCGGGGGGAACGATGAACGGGAGCAGACCCTGAACCAGCTTCTGGTGGAAATGGACGGCTTTGACGCCACCAGCGGCCTTATCATCCTGGCGGCCACCAACAGGCCCGATGTGCTGGACCCGGCCCTGCTCCGGCCCGGCCGTTTCGACCGGCAGGTACTGGTGGACCGGCCGGACCTTAAGGGCCGGGAGGCGATCCTGCGGATCCATGCCAAGGCCGTAAAACTCGACCCCCTGGTGGACCTGGACGCGGTTGCCCGGGGAACCTCCGGCTTTGTGGGGGCGGACCTGGCGAACATCGTCAACGAAGCGGCCCTCCTCGCGGTCCGGGCCGGGCGGAAGCTGGTAGCCCAAAAAGACTTTGAGGAGGCCATTGAAAAAACCGTGGCGGGGCTCCAGAAGAAAAACCGGATCATTTCCCCGGAGGAACGGCGGATCGTGGCCTTCCACGAAACCGGCCATGCCCTGATAGCGGCCTTTACCCCCGGCTCCGATCCGGTGCAGAAAATCTCCATCGTGCCCCGGGGCTTTGGGGCCCTGGGTTATACCCTCCAGATGCCGGTGGAGGATCGGTACCTGATGACCGAGGAGGAGCTTCTGGGGAAAATCAACGTCCTCCTGGGGGGGCGGGCCGCGGAGGATCTGGTCTTCGACAAGATTTCCACCGGCGCGGCCAATGATCTTACCAAGGCCGCGGATATAGCCCGCAGGATGATCACCGATTACGGCATGAGCATCCGCTTCAAAAATGTGGCCTTAACCCAGCGGGGGGGGAATATGCTGGGGTTCCGGGAACCGGAACCAAGCCTCCACCGGGAGTATTCGGAATCAACCCAGCAGTACATTGATGAGGAAATAGCCCGCATTATGGAAAGACAGTACGCCGAGGTTAAAGAGAATCTCAACCGAAACCGGCCCCTTTTAGACCGGGTGGCGGAACTGCTCCTGGAAAAGGAATCCCTGGACGAAAAGGAATTTAAGGCCCTTATCGCGGGGGAATGAACCTCCCCGCCGCGGCGCATCTCCGCGCAAGGGATTGGAGGGCGGCGGCCCGACGGCTCCTTGGCGGAGCCCCCAAAAGCCCGGTTCCCGGCGTAAAGCGCCGCCGGAAACACGCCCGAATCATCTGAAAAAATCTTGGTAACGGTACAACCCTGCGGAAGGGCGGATAGGGCATATTTGGGGAGACCGGTATGGGTCGTCTTCTATGATAAAAGTCAAATGGTTTTTGCGAATTCCTCCTCATAAAGATTGATTTCTCAAAAATTTTTATCCTTCGGCGGAACTCCGGTATAGGGTGCCATGCGTCTATTCGGGGTGATAACCATTAAAGGCTCCCCCATTGATCAAATGCGGTTACCGGTTGTTAATCGTGGTTACGGGGTCAGTTTCTGCCCCAGATCCACAACAACCGGCAACTGTTCTTCCGAACACGTGTATTATACCGGACAACCGCAGGTTTATCATAGCTTCGTGGTTAAAAATTCCTCTGCGTTTATCCTGCCGGATGAGAGAAATATATTGACCATGCCCATAAAAAATGTTTTATTAAAAGAAGGGTGTGAGTTACATTTGCGCTGAACGGGGTTATTTATGCGATTCCGAAACACATGGCGGAGTATTTTTCTAATAGTTTTTTGTATAATCCTTTTTCCTTTTAATATAAACGCCCAGGATGTTGAGGAACCGAGTGGATCGGACCCGGTGGAAGAAATTATCTCGGAGATTTCCGAACCGGAAGCTAAACTCGAAACCTTT
>JAITKD010000185.1 GCA_031278575.1 Spirochaetaceae bacterium
GCAGATATTTCGGTCAAAGACCCGGAATTGCGCGACAAATTTAATGCGCGCAGCGACGCCGTGTCAAAAACATATATTTACAAATGCTTTGTCGGGCAGCAGCGCAGCGCCGCCCGCAATGCTACCCACCACCAAATTTATAAAATGCCGGACATTGGGCTTTTACGCAGGGCATGCAGATACTTTGTAGGTACGCACGACTTTACGGCCTTTACCGCAGAAGGCGGCCGCAACCCGAACCGCACAATTTACAAATTCACCGTCGAAGAACATGGCGGACACCGGGCGGCGGGGCAGGCAGATACGAAAGCATCTGGCGGCGGAACGGGCGGCGGCGAAACGGGCGGCGGAACGGGCGGCAGGACGGCATACGGCGCCGGACACCGGGCGGCGGGGCGAAGTACGGACAGCGAAATTTGGTTTGTCGTACGCGGCACGGTATGTTGAACATTATTTACTGAGCCCTGATACGAATGCGGTAGAGAATGCGATACGACCGTTTGTGCTAGGGAGGAAGGGGTGGCTGTTTTGCGGGAGCCCGCGCGGGGCGCACGCCGGCGCCGGGATATACAGTTTAATAGAGACGGCGAAGGGGAATGGGCATGAACCGTACAGGTATCTGTGTTATGTGTTTGACCGGCTTCCGGGTGCGAAAACCCCTGAAGACATAGACGCATTGTTGCCCTACAACCTTTCTCCGGCGGCGGGTACTACTCCAACGGGGTGAAATTGACGCTTACTGAAAACCGGGGGCTGACGCGGGAGCATTCCCGTTCCAAGACCCCAAAAAGCCCCTTTTTTTCAAAATAATTTTTCCCGAATCAAAGCAAATCCGCATGCCGGTGCCATATATTCGGTAAGGAGTATATATGGCTATTCATAACAGCAAAGACAACAGCTTTAAGATCATCCTCGGTAACCATGTCCTCTTTGTCCAGTTCCTCAAGGACTATGTCCCCCTGGAACTCTGGAAGGACCTCACCCCCGGCGACATTGAAGATGTCTCTGAACGCTTCCTCCCCCTCCTCCAAAACAGCCGGGATTCGGACACGGTAAAGCGGGTCAACCTCAAGGGCCGGACCCCTTTTTTTGTCATCGCCCTCGTGGAACACCAATCCGCGGTCGATTTCAACACCCCCTTCCGCCTTCTCCGTTATATCACCCTGGTCCTCACCGAATACGAGCGGGAGGCCAACCAGGACCGTCCGGGGTTTTCCTCCACCAAAAACTTTCGGTTTCCCCCGGTTCTCCCGGTGGTTTTCTATGACGGCCGGTCCCCCTGGACCGCCGCCATGAACTTTACGGGCCGGACCATGATGAGCGGGGCCTTTGCCCCCTATGTACCCAGCTTTGAATACTGTCTCGTGGAACTGAACCAATACAAAATTGAACACATCCTCCGGTTCAGGGACGAATTGGCGGTACTGATGCTGATAGACAAGGTGGATTTTAAAAACAAGGAGGATTTTTTGAAGGAGTTCCCCGGTTATATAAAGGAAATGGCATTGAAAATCCCTGAGAATTTGGCTACATTGATGGGGGACATAATAACGGTCCTGCTGAACCGGCTGGAAATACCGGCGGATCAGATCCGGGAGACGACGGATCTCGTCAACAAGAAGGGGGTAAACAGGATGTTCGACCAAGTCGTGGAGAGTTATTTTGAGGGTAAACGGCTTGCCCGGGACGAGGGCATCCTCATCGGCAGGGAAAAGGGCCGGGAAGAAGAACGGGGAAAGGCTTATCAGGATAAGCTGGAAATTGCGCGGAAACTTTTGAAAAAATGCTGGAGTGTGGAAGAAACGGCGGAAACCACGGACTTGGACATCGAAACCATACGAAATTTGTTATTGTAAGGGAAGCGTGAAGCGGGGGGATGGATGAGCGGGTTTTGGAATAAAAGGGCGCGGGGGCTGGAGCCCTATGTGCCGGGGGAGCAGCCCCGGGAGCGGCGGCTTATCAAGCTCAACACCAACGAAAACCCCTATCCGCCCTCGCCCAAGGCCCTTGCGGCCATTCGGGAAGCGGCGGCGGCGGACCTCCGGTTGTACCCGGACCCCCTTTGTACGGTTCTGCGGGAAGCCGTGGCCGAAACCTACCGGGTAAAGCCGGAGCAGGTCTTCCCGGGAAACGGTTCCGACGAGGTCCTGGCCTTTGCCTTCGCCGCCTTTTTCCCCTCCGCCGGGGAGGGGGGGGTGCGGCCCGTACTGTTCCCGGACATTACCTACAGTTTCTACCCGGTCTACGCGGGGCTCTGGGACATTCCCGTTAGGACCGTACCCCTCACCGGTGATTTTTCCGTCAACGCCGAAGATTACCTTTACCCCGCCGGGGGGGTGATCTTCCCCAACCCCAACGCCCCCACGGGCCGGGCCCTCCCCCTGAGGGACATCCTCTCCGTGGCGGGGTACCAGGGGAAGGCGGGCCGGGTGGTGATCGTGGACGAAGCCTACGGAGCCTTCGGGGGGGAATCGGCGGTTCCCCATATCGGGGAATTCCCCAACCTCCTCACCGTCCACACCCTCTCCAAGGCCGCTTCCCTGGCGGGGCTCCGGGTGGGCTTCGCCATCGGCCGGGAGGAACTTATCCAAGGCCTCTGCCGGCTCCGGGACTCCTTCAATTCCTATACCCTGGACCGGCTTGCCCTGGCAGGGGCCGCCGCGGCGGTCTCCGACGGGGCCTATTACCATGAGATTAACCGGAAGGTGATCGCCACCCGGGAACGGGTCTCCGGCCGGCTCCGGGAACTGGGCTTTGAGGTGATCCCCTCGGCGGCGAATTTTATTTTTATCCGGCGCCCCCGGCTTTCCGGCGCCGAAATTTTTGCCGCCCTCCGGGAGCGGGGCATCCTGGTCCGGCGTTTCGATACGCCCCGGATCCGGGATTACCTGCGGGTGAGCATGGGAACCGATAAAGACATGGATGAATTTCTGGAGTTTATGGAGGCGGTTTCAAAAAGAGCGCCTGAACGGAGCGCGGGGGGAGCGGGGGATGAAGGTTATTGAGGCCGGGGAATTTGACGATTATTGGAAGGACGCGGCGGGACAAGGGGAAGACGGGACGGTCCTTGACCGGGTCCGGGAGATAATCGCCGCGGTACGGGCCCAAGGGGACGGGGCGGTCCGGCGTTTTGCGGCCCGGTTCGACCGCTCCGCGCCGGATGTTTTGGAGGTCCCCCGGGCCGCCGCGAAGGCCGCCTGGGAAGGGCTCCGGGGGGAGGACCCGGAACTGGCCGCGGCCCTGGAATTGGCGGCGGATCACATCCGGTCCTTCGCGGAATTACAGAAAGCCCAGTTCCGGGACTTTGAATACGAAATGGCCCCGGGGCTGTTTACCGGCCAGCGGGTACTCCCGGTTAAACGGGCCGCGGTGTACGTGCCCGGCGGGCGGTTTCCCCTGATATCTTCGGTGTTGATGGGGGTCATCCCCGGAACGGCCGCCGGGGTTGAGGAAGTCCTGGCCGTCTCCCCCCCCCAGGAGGACGGGCTCCCGAACCGGCGGATCCTCGCCGCGGCATACCTCGCCGGGGCCGGGCGCTTTTTTGCCCTGGGAGGCGCCCAGGCCGTCGCCGCCCTGGCCCTGGGGACCGAAACGGTTCCCCGGGTTGACCTGATCGCCGGGCCGGGGAACAAGTACGTGGCCGCGGCAAAACGGCTCCTCTACGGGGAGGTGGGAATAGATTTTGTCGCGGGCCCCACCGACGTCCTCGTCATCGCCGACGGTTCCGGGGAGCCCGGCCGGGCCGCGGAACTGGCCGCGGCGGATATGCTGGCCCAGGCGGAGCATGATCCCGACGCCCGTGCCCGCGCCCTGGTTCCCGGCCGGGACCTGGCCGGCGGCATCCTCCGGGCGGTGGAACAACGGCTCGCCCTCCTGCCCACCGCCGATGTGGCCGCCCCTTCCCTGGACGCGGGGGGCCTTATCATCATCTATAATAGCCGGGAGGAAGCGGCCCGGATCGCCAATACCATAGCCCCGGAACACCTGGAACTCCAAACCGCCCGCCCCGAGGACTGGCTCCCCCTCCTTTACAATTACGGCTCCCTTTTTATCGGCCCCCAGGCGGCGGAGGTCCTGGGGGATTATTCCGCGGGGATTAACCATACCCTGCCCACCTCCGGGAGCGCCCGGTTTACCGGGGGGCTTTCGGTACGGCACTTCCTCAAGACCGTTACCACCCTCCGCTGTACCCCCGGAAAGGGCTACGACGCGGCCTGCCGAGGGGCGGAAATCCTCGCCCGGGCGGAGGGGCTTTCGGGGCACGGGGAAAGCGCGGCCCTCCGGGGCCGGAGATGACCCGGCGCGGGGCAGGGGGGAACCACCGGGAACGGGAAGAAGGCGCCCTGGTATATCCGGCCTATTCCCGGCGTTCCCGGGGGCTTTCGGTGGGAATCAACCTGTTCCCCGATAGGAAAGTCTGTCCCTTTGATTGCCCCTACTGCGAGGTTTTTCCCTTTAAGACGGAGATCCGTTTTTCCCCGGAAAGCATGAAGCGGGCCCTCAGGCAGATCCTCGTCCGGGAGGCGGCGGCGGTCCGGGATATTTGTTTTTCCGGGAACGGGGAGCCCACCCTTTCACCCTGGTTCCCCGAGGCCCTGGAAGCCGCCGCCCGGATCCGGGACGAACTGGTTCCCCAGGCGGACCTGGTGGCGATCACCAGCGGGACGGGGTTGTTGGACCAGGGGATCTTCTCTCTTTTGCGGGAAGCCGCCGGAAGCCCCCCGGCATTGAAGCTCTGGCTCAAACTCGACGCGGGAACCGAAGGGTGGTACCGGAAAATAAACCGGTCGAAAATTCCCCACCGGGCGATCCTCGGGAAGATCCGGGAATTTGCCGGGGAGGTTCCGGTGATTATCCAGACCATGGTCTGCAAGGTGGGGGGCCTTCCCCCTCCCGCTGAGGAAGCCGAAGCCTGGGAGACGGCGGTTCTGGGCCTGGCTTTGGACAACGCCGGACCGGAACCCCGGGGGCTTACGGGGGTCCAGATCTATGGCAAGGCCCGTCCCGCCCCCCGGGACCCCCTGGCGGAAGCTCTGGACGAACCTTTTTTGGTATCCCGGGCCGCATCCCTTAAAAAAAAGCTGGAACGGTCGGGCCGGAATATCCCGGTAGACATTTTTCCCTAAGGAAGCGCTGATTAATTCAATCGAGAATTCGCCAACTGCGTTGGCGCAATCGGTGCTGCTTTAACGCAAGGTAAACAAAGTTTACCCCATTTGCGCAATGAAATGAGCAAATACATTAGGGAAACGCGATTAGCGTCAAGTTAATCAGCGTTTCCCTA
>JAITKD010000191.1 GCA_031278575.1 Spirochaetaceae bacterium
GGGGGAACCCTCTTTTTTCATTCCCTTTTCAAGGGCGCCCTGGGGGAGGGTTCCCCGGCGGCAAAGGTCCTGGATTACCCGGCCATAACCCTTCCCAAGGGAACCCTCTCCGAAGCCCAGTGGAAAAGCCTGGGGCCCTCTTTTGAGGCCGCCGACGGGGCGACCGTCGAGTTTATAAAGTCCCTCAAGGATGAGGAACTCAGTTCCCCGGTAAAGCTCGACTGGTATGGGGGTAATCCGCCGTCGGCGCCCCTCTTTTTTATGCTGCAGCAGCTTACCGCCCATGGGATTCATCACCGGGGGCAGATCTCCCAGATCCTGGACGAACTCAAGGTGGATAATGATTATTCCGGCATCAACGTGGCTTTTTTGCCGAAATGACCCCCGGCGGGGGGCCCCATGCCCTGCGTTAAACGCGCCCCCGTTGACAGGGAGCGCCGGTTTCTGATAGGTTAGGGGGTACGGGCGCATAACTCAGTTGGTTAGAGTGTCTGCTTTACACGCAGGATGTCCCTGGTTCGAATCCGGGTGCGCCCATAACCGTCCGTTCCCGGTGGTAGCCGGGGGGAGCCGTTTTTGCACGCTACGTCCCTTCACCAATGGCGGCTTCCATGACTCCCCGGATCTTATCGGCGAGGTTTTTCCGGCGGTCCTCCGGGGGAAGGTCCCCGGTGGTGATGGGCTTTTCAAAGGCCACCCGGACCGGGGCCGTCCTCACGAGGCCGTCTCTTTCAAACACGTCGTAACTGCCCGTAATGACCATGGGGATGATCGGCGCCTTGGCCTGGGTTGCCAATTTAAGCGCCCCCGGCCGGAAGGGGAGCAGCCCCTGGCCCCGGCTCCTGGTTCCTTCGGGAAAGATGATCATGGCCCCCCCGGATTCGATCCGCCGGATCCCCGCGTTAATGGTATTGATGGCCCGTTTGATACTTTTCCGGTCGGTCTTCCGGTCAATAAAAAAGCCCCCGATAAGCAAAATCCAGATGTTTAAGAAGGGAATCCAGGCCAATTCTTTTTTGGCGATAAACCCGACGGGCCTGCCCACCAGGGCCAAAATCAGGACAATATCAAAGATGCTTCCATGGTTGCTGACAAAACAGACCCCCCCCTTTTTTACGATATGTTCCCTCCCGGTTACGGTGAGTTTACACCCCGCCAATTTGATGAGCATCCACCCCCAGCCCTGGGCGATTTTATGTATCCCCAGGGAGGCAAGTTCTTGTAAACCCATCAGATTCAGGATAATGGCGAGAATCCCGAAGGGAATCAATACAACCGTGGACAACCCCACAATGGTAAAAATAACAATCGTTTTGATCAGCGCCATAGGATAACTCCTTGTTTTTTGTGGAGAACCGGCCAAAATCGTCCGGCCCCGCGCCTCCCCTATACGGGTATCTTTAGACGGTTCAGTTCCGCCCGGGCGGTCTCCGGGTCCTTCCATAAAAACGCCCGGATTCCCAAAGACCGGGCCGCATCAATATTGATCTGCATATCGTCAAAAAAAACAAGCGCCTCCGGCTCAACGCCCAGGGCGGAGAGGAGCCGCCGGTAAATAGCCGCTTCGGGCTTAATATACCCCACCTCGCAGGAAAAGATACTCCTATCGGGGAGGTCAAATACCGGGACGGTTCCCCGGGCCAGGGCCAAGAATTCATGGGGCATATTGGAGAGGATCCCCAATTTCAGGCCGGGGATCGCCCTGATATCTTCCATTAGTTTAACCGTGCCGGGATTTATATGGGTCCAACTCCGTAAATCAAGGGCCGTCATTTTTTCCAGGGCCCTGTCGTCCCGGTGAACTCCCCCGGCGGCCAGCAGCATCCGGTAGTATTCCTTGCCCGTGATGGTTCCCCGGTCATACTCGGCCCGGTGGGGCCACAAGAGGGAATCCAGGGCCTGGGGGCTCATACCCGCAATGGCGGCCAATTCGTCCAGCGCCGAGTCCTCCGGCGGAAAGGATATCACCTTTCCATAATCAAAAACCACCGCCTTAATGTCCATTCCTCATCCTCCGCCCGGTATTTCGCCCCTTCCCTTAAACCAGGGCCGCCAGCTTTTCCCGGATAAATTCACTTTTTTCCCGGAGGCCGATACTACCCACGGTTAAAACCAGGATATTGGGCGCCTTGGGATCGAGCCGCGCCTTCCCGCTGGACTCCTTTATCATCCTGACCAAACGGTCCACCTTTACCTTGGAAACCTTGCCGAATTCTACCCTAACAATTCCATTCCGTTCTTTCAAGGAAGAAACCGCAATTTCCCGGCAAATAATACGGATTTCCGCCAGGGAGAGCAGGGAGGCGGCCTCATCGGGGAGGGGGCCGAAGCGGTCCAGCAGTTCCCCGTGGATGCTTTCCAGTTCGTCCTTGCTTCTGATGGAGGCGATCTTCTTGTAAACCTCCATTTTTTCCTGGGCCGAATCGATGTACCCGTCGGGAATAAAGGCGGAATACTCCAGTTCCAGAAAAGTCTCGGTTTCCGCCTCATAGTGGGAATTCTCAAGGCGCCGTACCGCCTCATCCAGCAGGTGCAGGTAGAGGTCGAAACCCACGGAATAGATGTCCCCGGATTGCTCCCTGCCCAAAAGATTCCCCGCCCCCCGGATCTCCATATCCTTCATGGCGATCTTAAACCCCGATCCCAATTCGGTAAAGTCCGAGATAACCTGGAGCCGTTTCATGGCCACCTCCGAGAGGGCCCGGTCCTGGGGGTAGAAAAGATAGGCGTAGGCTATCCGGTCGGAACGTCCCACCCTGCCCCGGAGCTGGTAGAGCTGGGAAACCCCGTAGATGTCCGCCCGGTCGATGATGATGGTATTGACATTGGGAATATCGATGCCGTTTTCGATGATGGTGGTGGAAACCAGGACCTGAAAGCCCCCGTGGATAAACCGGTGCATCACATCCTCCAGATCCTGAGGATCCATCCGCCCGTGGGCGGTTTCCACCAGCATCTCCGGGACCAGGCGTTCGATCCGGATCCGGGTTTCAACCAGGGTTTCCACCCGGTTGTGGAGAAAAAATATCTGCCCCCCCCGTTCAACTTCCCGCCGGATGGCCGCCGCCAGGCGATCCTCGTTGTATTCCTCAATGACCGTCTCTATGGGATGCCGGTTCTGGGGAGGGGTGGCGAGGAGGCTCATGTCCCGGATCTTGGTAAGGCTCATGTGGAGGGTCCGGGGGATGGGGGTGGCGCTCAGGGTAAGGCAATCCACGTTGTGTTTCAGTTCCTTGAGCCGGTCCTTGTCCTTGACCCCAAACCGCTGTTCCTCGTCGATCACCAAAAGCCCCAGATCCTTAAAAGCCACATCATCCTGGATGATCCGGTGGGTTCCCACCAGCAAATCGATCTCCCCCTTTTTTATCCCCTCCAGGATCTTTTTTGCCCTGCTCCGTTCCACAAACCGGGATAACATGGCGATCCGCACCGGAAACTGGGAAAACCGTTCCTGGAAGTTCTCAAAATGCTGCTCCACGAGGATCGTGGTGGGGGCCAGAAACGCCACCTGCTTCCCCCCCATGATGGCCTTAAAGCAGGCCCGAACCGCGACTTCGGTCTTGCCGTACCCCACGTCCCCGCAGACGAGGCGGTCCATGGGGTGGGGGCTTTCCATGTCCGCCTTGATCTCCTCCACACACCGGAGCTGATCTTCGGTTTCCTCAAAGGGAAAGGCCGCCTCAAAAACGGTCTGCCACTCGGTATCCCCGGGAAAGGCATAACCCGGGGCGGCTTTACGTTTGGAATAGAGGACAATGAGGCGCTCCGCGATATCTTCCACGGACTTTTTTACCCGGCCCTTACGGTTTTCCCAGCTCTTAGACCCCAGTTTGTCCAACCGGGGAGGGGCCCCCTCACTCCCGATATACCGCTGAACCAGGTTAACCTGCTCAATGGGGACAAAAACCACCTCGTCCCCCAAATATTCCAGTTTAATGTAATCCCGTTCATGCCCCTGGGTTTTGATCCGCTCAATTCCCTTAAAAAGACCGATGCCGTAATTTACATGGACCACATAATCCCCGGGATTGAGTTCCACAAACGTGTCGATGACCGCGCTCCGCACCTGTTTGAGGGACCGGGGCGGCCGTTTTCTCCGGCCAAAGATCTCGTTCTCCTGGATCACCATAAATTTGATGTCCGGCAGGGCGAATCCCGTGGAAAGGGACAAACCGGAAATAAAGAGGGAATTTTCCTCCCCCCCTCCTTCTAAGCCCCCGCTTTTTATGTCTTTAAGAATTTCCCGGATCCGTCCCGCCTGGCCTTCGGACTCGGCGGCCACCATAATGGTCCACCCCTGTCCGGCAAGGATCGTTAATTCTTCTTTTAAATAATTGATATTACCGAAAAAACTCCGGGGGGGATCGCAGGAAACCGGAAGCCGCGTCGCGCCCGGTTCCCCGCCGCCCTTGATGGCCATAAAGGAAACCCTCCGGGGAGTTTGGGGAAAAAGCTCCTGAAATTCCCGGAGGATCCGTTCCGGGGCCGGTACCTCCCGTTCCCGGCGGGCCTTAGCGTAGAGGCTCCGGTATTCCTTATTGAGGGACTCCTGGGCGTTTTCAAGCCGTTCCCGGTCTATATAAAAAACCGTCCCCCGGGGATCCAGGTAATCGGTTAAAACCGCGGGCCGGTCGAAGGCCAGGGGGAAGAGCAATTCCTCCCCGGGGGTCTCCCGCCGGGTCATGAGGTCTTCCAGGAGGGGCCTCCCCCCCTGGGGGAATTCCTCGGCCTGTTCCAGCCGGGCGGCAAGGCCGTCGATCCGCTCATCGGACCATATCACTTCTTTCAGGGGCCGGATGATCAATTCCCCGACCGTATCCAAACCGCTTTGATCCAGGGGAGAAAACCGTTTTATCGATTCCACCACGTCAAAATCGAAAAGCACCCGATAGGCCTCCTCATCCCCCCCCATGAGGATATCCAGCACCTCCCCCCGGAGGGCAAATTCACCGTGGATCTGTACCCGGGGAACCCGGGTATAGCCGTAACTCACCAGGGTTTCCGCCAGGGCCGCGGTATCTATGGCGCCGCCGGGTTTAAGGGAAATGAGGAGTTTCCGGAAGTATTCCGGCGGCGGCAGGGGGGTTAAAAAGACCCGTTCAGGGGCTACCACGACGGCCCGGATCCCGGAGGCCAGGGCCCCTAAAACCTTAGTCCGCTCTCCAAAAACCGCCTGATGGGGGGCCATCTCCCGGTAGGGCATGGTTCCCCACCAGGGAAAGGAGAGGACCGGCGCCCCGAGGCTTTCCAGGTCCAGGACCAGTTCCGCGGCCTCCCGCTCGGTGGAAACCACCGCCAAAAAAACACCGGGATGGGCTTGAAACAGGGCGGCGATAAGCAGGGCCGTCAGGGATCCCTCGGAACCGTCTATTTCCAGGGGGAATTTTCCCTTCCCATAGGTGTCAAGCAAACGGGCTATCCCCGGGGAAGCGGCCGTTTTGTTCAGGATCAAAGGAAAAGATAAGGTATTCATACGGGTATACCGATTACTATAATATAGTATTGGGTCTTTTTTAAACCCTTTTACCGGGAGTTTTATGATGAAACCGTACAAAAAAATTATCACCGTCCTCGGTTTTTTTTTAGGAATCCTGTCCCTTCCGGGGGCCTCGGAAATAGACCTCTCCATCCGGTTTTATGATAAGCGGATCTACTATATCCCCGGCGCCGCGGCGGAACCCATCCTCGTCCAGGTAACCATCACCAATAACGGGGCCGCCCCCTACCGGTTTAAATTGGCGGAGGATCGGATTTTTTCCGTTGATTTTGAGGTAAAAACCCTGACAAACCGGCCGGTGGAATCCGCGGATCTTTTGATTAGAAAAAGGACCCAAAGCGCCCAGGTTTTTTTCCGGGACGTTTCGATGGAACGCGGGGAATCCTTTTCATTTATCGAGGATATCCGGGATTACGTTACCCTGAATCAGGCAGGTTCCTTTGTGGTACAGGCAAAAATATACCCCGGCCTTATCCGTAATACCCCGGAGGGGACCCTTCCCCTGGAATCCAACCGTTTAAGCCTTCACCTGAGACCCCCCTCCTTGCCCGGTCCCGGGGGAGTCCCCCTGGCAATGGATGTGGAAACCAACGCCATTTTGGTCCGGGAAAATCTCCCCCCGGACCAGGTGGTGGAGTACACCCTCCGGGCCCGGCAAAAAAGCCAGTGGGAAAAATTCTTCCTCTACCTCGATACGGAAGCCATGTTAAGACGGGATCCCCAGCGGCAGCGGCAATGGCTTGGGGCCTCGGAAGAGGTCCGCCTGCACATGATCGACCAGTACCGGACCGAGCTTAAAAACGCGGTGGTGGACGGAGATATCGCCACCATACCCCTGGAATTCAGGATCGAACGGACCACCTATAACGCCGAAGAAGGTACCGTTATTGTATTGGAACTATTCCGTTTTAGAGATATTATTGAAAGGAAACGGTATACCTACGATCTCCGCCGGCGGGATGATGTTTGGACCATTGTAGGGTATACGGTACAAAACTTGGGGACAGAATGAAGTTATTAACGATCCTGGGCTCGGATGAAACCTTTAACCTGGTTTCCCGTTATATCAAACCCCTGGGATTTGATATAATCCGGTACAATCATGTGATAAAGGCCATGGATAATATTGATGAGGTTGATCCCGCCGGTATTATCCTCAGCGCCAGTGACTTTCCCCGGCACTGGAAGATCTTGGCCCATTTTGTACGGGTTGACCGGAACAAAGACCAGTGCCCCATAGTCCTCTTAACCGGCGAAAAATTCCCTCTGGAGGAGGCGTCCAAGGCCTTTTATGTTGGAGTGAGCGGTATAGTTTCTGAAACCCTGGGGGAACCATCCCAGGTCATCAAACTCCAAAATGTCTTGAGCCGGTATCTTCCGGTAGAAGAAAAACGGCGGGCCCCGCGTTTTTTTGTAGAACCCTGGCAGCGCTGCGCCTTGATCTTCGCCAATCCCATAAACAAGGTCATCATCACCGGGACGGTAAAAACCATTGCCCGAATGGGGATTTCTTTTCATCCCGACTACCCGTTTCTGCTGGAGAACCTATACCTGGGAACGATGATCTCCGAATGTTCCTTCCGGCTGGATGATACCATCCTTTCCCCGGAATGCCGCCTGGCCCGAGTCGGCCGGATCATCGCCTTGGAATTTATAAACTTCCCCCCCAATGAACAGGCCGTCCTGGACGCCTATCTGGAAGATCTGCCCCTCCGGGAACTACGGTACCAGCAGCAATCCCCGGCTGCTGATTCGGGAGTCTAGGGCCCGGTAAACGCTAA
>JAITKD010000245.1 GCA_031278575.1 Spirochaetaceae bacterium
ATTATTTTTAATGAAAAAACGGGCTAAGGAAGCACTGATTTATTCAATCGAGAATAAATCAGTGCTGCTTTAACGCAAGGTAAACAAAGTTTACCCCATTTGCGCAATGAAATGAGCAAATACATTAGGGAAACGCGATTAGCGTCAAGTTAATCAGCGTTTCCCTAAATGATGCGCTTGGCGTTTTGAAGCCGGTTCATATAGAAAACAAAACTCATTCAAAGATGCCTTGGCTTCTCTGGGATCTTACTCTTTTTATCTTCGGCTGCGAGATTATACTATAATTTAGCGAAAAATATTCACACGCCGAGGTTTTCGAGCGGAAAAATCGTGATGTTTTAAAATTACGGTTCTATCGGACTGTCGAATTTTGAGATCCCCCATCCCGCTATCTTTAATTTGAAACTAAAACCGGAAATTGTCAATATTTCGCGTTGCCTCATCAGAATAAACGCATAGAAATTGAGAAATTAACCACGAACTACACGAACGGAAGAAGAATTCAGGCATGAAATTCGGACTATCGTACTAAACGCTCGTGTCTGTTCGCGTGGTTCGTGGTTAAAAATTCCTATACCGCTTGGCCTGCCGGTCCCTGGAGCTTCGCCGGAGCGTAATAGGCCCGCCGGTATCTGGTGCTTCTCAAGCGGACCGGGGAACGCCTTCTTGATGCCATACCCCGATCCAAGTTGAGATAAGGCGCGTTAAAGACAGCGTGCCGGATTCGGTCCGTGTTCCCTTCCACGGAGGCATCATCCCCCTTGTTAATTTAGATATCCTCCCCCGGTGCCGATAGTTAAAAGGGTATACTAAAAAATGATCCCCTATTGGCGGAAAAAGCCCTTCCGTTTGCTTTTAATGGTTGTTTTATCCCTCAAAGCGGCCGTTCATGATCTCCGTGCCGGTGAAAATCGGTATGCCGTCGGCCTTGGGGATCGGGGCATATCCCGTTTTGAAGAGAGCATTACCGCCGCGGAAGCCGGCCCCTGCGTTGATCCCGTCGGTACCCCAAACAACAAAACCGCTCCGCGCATCCTAGATTTCCGGTATTATTTTACGGTATCCTCTGATCTGCCGGTTAAGATGATGTTTAATACACCCGTCTCCTCCGCCAAAACGGAGGATTATTCTGAATACGAGGTCCCCAGGGGGGCCATACCGTACCTCAAAGAATTCAAGGCGCTGAACAAGGAGTCTTCCGGGGTTAACGGAGTCTCGAACCTTTCCGCGAATACGGACCTATCCCGGTCGGAACATGAAGGTCTCCTTTTGGAAATCCGGCGGCTGGTAAGTAATGCCCGGGAAACCTATTTTGCCGGTAATTTTGAAGAGGCCGAAACGATGCTGGTTCAGGCCCGTAACCGCTGCCGGACTATCCATGATGGGGAAGATGCCGAAATTACCTATTGGTTAACCGTAGTCCGGGGGGCCCGCTCCCTCAGATCCTATCGGGGCCTTCCCATTACGGCCCCCCTCTATGCGGAGATGAGCCAGCTTCTAAGTGACGCGAAACGCTCCTACGATGAGGGGATTCGGTTCATCAATTCAAACCAGCGGAACGCGGGGCTTGTCAAGTTGACCGAGGCCCGGAGAAAAACCCGGGAAGTAAAACTTTTGTTCCCCGTTAACGAGGAAGCGGATTTTTTGGAATTACGGATCGACCAGATTATGGACCCCGATAGGTTTAACCGGTCTTTCCGGCGGCGCCTGTCGCAAGCGGCGGCGGGCATCAAAGAACGGTCCCTCCGGGCCTTTGGGGACCTCAAAAATCTTGCCGCCCTAAACCCCCGATATCCGGGCATGGGAGATATCCTGGAACAGGCGGAAATAGCCATGGGGTACCGGTCTCCTCCGCCGGATCCCCAGGACCTGGCCAAGTCCGATGCGCTTATTGCCGCGGCAGAGGCCCTCGTTTATACCAATAATCCGGGACAGTACCCCCTGGCTTTGGAACAACTGGACGAGGCCCTGCGGTTAAATCCCCATAACCATCAGGCCCTGATCTTAAAAGACCGGATTCAAACCGCCCTAACGGGAAAGGGAATTATCGTCCTGGACAGCGGCGCCGAACGGGATTATCGGCGGGCGGTCCAGGCCTTACAGGGGGGGAATCCCATTACCGCCCTATCCATTGTGCAGCAACTCCTGCGGAACCCCCAGTACCGTAACGCAAGCAAAATCCTTGAATTACGGCGCAGGATCGAGCTGGTATTATGACCGGAATGCCCTTTCCCATACCCCGAGGAACGGACGGCTTACCGGGCTTACCACGGCAAATCCCAAGGTTCCGCGTTAAGACAGGGTTTTTCCCCTTGATATTCCTCCTCGCGGGTCTGTTTTTTTTATCCCCCGGTCTTTACGCCCTTTCTGATTTTTATTGGGAGAATCCGGAGATCTTTTCTCCCGGGACGGGTAATTTTCCCGTGTCGGCATATAACGGCGAGTTATCCCTGGTGGCTTGGCAGGAAAGCCGGGATATTTCCACCGCCGGTTCCGGTACTGTCGGGGACGGACTTATCACGGTCTCCCTGGCGGTTAAAGCCTCCGGCGGGGAGTGGCGGTTTTATGCTTCCGTGGGGGGGCCCTATGTTTATGGGGGGGCGGAGCCGGCCATATTAAGCGCCTCGGTAGACCCCCAGGGCAGGATACTCCTTGCGGCGGCGGTTTCTTCCACGGAAACGGAACTCCTTATTTCCGAGGACCGGGGCGAAACCTTCCGTACCATCCGTCTTAACTTTGGTTCCGAAACTTCCGTGGCTCCCCGGATCTTTTCCCGGACCGGCGGGGGGTATTACCTCTTTATCAGCCGGGGAGTAGGACAATCCCTGGATCTGTATTACGCCCGGTCCGAAGACGGCTTTATCTGGTCTTCCTTTGAGCCTTTGGTCAGGGATAGTTCCTTGAGGCTTACCTTTTTACCCACCCTGGCCTCCCGGGATAACACCGATTACGTGGTTTTTCAATCCTTTGTGGGAGGGGAGGACGGCGGTCCCGCGTTCCAGTTGTTTATCACCGCCACGTCCGACCGCGGTTTAACCTGGACCGCTCCCCGGCGGATCACCCAATTTCAGGACCCCTATCAAAATACCGCCGCCTCCCCGGATCATTTTGACAACCAGCGGCCTTTTCTGTCGATTCAGAACGGACGCCTCTATGTGGTATGGGAACGCCGGTTTGCCGCCGGGCCCGCCCGGATCTACGGCGCCTTTGTCCGGGAAGATGGCGGTATCGACGGGATAGCGGATCGGATAAACGCCGATGAAACCTCCGGTAATAACCCCATTGCGTTCACCTATGGGGGGGAAACCACCGTGGTCTGGTTTGAGAACCATCGGGGGGAGAATCGGGTATTCCTGGCCCAAAAATCAGGAACGGCCTGGCAAAACCATGAGCTTTCCGGCGCCGCCGGCCGGACCGCGGTTTTTGTCCGCCCGGTGGTAGATAGGAGCGGGCTCTCCCTGTTCTGGCAGGGGACAACCCAGGGAATAAACCGGATTTACGCCCTGTTTCCCGACCGGTCCGTTCCCCCGCCCCGTCTTAGGGCTGAAAATTTTACCCCCGGCAAACGCACCCGGGGGAACCGGGTACGGATCTCCTGGAACCTTCCCGATGATCCCTCGGGGATCCGGGGTTTTTCCTATGTTTGGAATCGATCCCCCGATGCGGAACCGCTCAACCAGATTCGGATTTACGCCGATTCCGATCTATCGGTGGAGGAAAGCGCCGGCGAGGACGGGGTGTGGTATTTTACCCTTATTGCCCAGGATTACGCGGGAAACTGGTCCGTCCCGGTCAGGCTGGAATACGTCCGGGATACCACCCCTCCCCCGGCGGTGAATATTATCGCCCCCCCGACGGACGACCGGGGGTACCTGGCCTCCAATACCTTTTCCCTGGGCTGGTCCCCGCCGCCGGTACCGGATGTCGCGGGGTATACCTGGAAGCTGGAGTACCTCGGCGCTTTGAGCCGTTTTAGTTCCCGGGAAGGGGAAGATTTTTTAGCCGCCGCCCAAAAACAATTTTCCCCGGCCTCCCCGCCCCCCCCGCGAATTCGGGGGACGGCCCCGTTCGTTTCCTATACCAATCAGGATAACGGGGTCTGGAGTTTTACCCTGGCCGCCGTGGACGAGGGGGGAAACATCGGGGATCCCTCCCGGATCTTTTTCAGAACCAATAAATACGTCCCCCATACGGTTATCAATTATGTGGATTCCCGGCAAGACGACCAGGGGGTGCTTTCCCTCGGGATCATCGGCCGGGGATTTACCGAAAACGGCGCCGTTACCCGGATATTCCTCGATTTAGATGGGCTTCCTCCCTATGACCGGGAGTTCTTTTTTGATCCCGGGGATTTTCAAATTCTATCGGATCGGGAAATTACCCTGGAAGGTATTGATAACCTGTTGGAAGGTCATTACCGTATAGGGGTGGAACATCCCCGCCGGGGGCTTTACCTGACCGGTCCCCTGGTTTTGGTGGATAAAATCGGTACCGTCAAATACGGGGATTATTCCCGGGCCTGGCAGCCCTCTTGGGCCCTATCGCCGGGCCGCGGGTTTGCGATCAATCTGATCCTTCCCCTGATCCTGGCGATTATGGTATTTTGCGGTATAGGATCCGTAAGTTCGGTTCGGGGTATTGGTACGGTTGTGGCGGACAGCGCCGCCGTACAGATGGAGGCGGCGGCCCTTATGACAGGAGATCTTATGCCCTTGGAAAAGAAAAAACGGCTGAAAAGAATCGGTAAGCAAGGGATGGGACTGCGCGCAAAACTCGCTTTCTATACCGTAACCCTGGTACTCCTGGTGGTAGTGATTGTTTCCGCCCCCCTCTACTATATGATGACCAGAACCCAGGAAGAAACGCTGCTCCGGGGGCTTTGGAACCGGTCGGTGGTGCTTTTAGAGGGCCTTGCATCCAGCGCCCGGATCTTCCTCCCCGCGGAGAATGTGCTGGAACTGGGTTTCCTTCCGGGCCAATCCGCGGCCATCCCCGAGGCCCGGTATGTAACCATCACCGGTTTTGGTTCGGCCTCCACCATATTTGACGACCATGTTTGGGCCACCAATGATCCGGACATTCTTTCCAAGATAGACACCGCCGAATTTGAGCCCGGTATTTCCCGGATTCAAGATGCCCTCTCCCCCCGGCTGGAGGGGATCGTCCGGGAATTAAACGAACGGGCCCGGGAGGAAGTGGGGGATCTCACCGCCAGCATTGCCAATCTTACCCGGGAAGGGATTTCCCTGGCCCTCAATACCGATGCGGCAAGCTGGCATCGGATAGCGGATATCCAGGTTACCACCCATTCCCTGGACGTCCGGCTAACCGAACGGCTTACCGAAATGAGCCGGGAAATCGGTTCCGAGCCGGAGTTTTCTACCGAATATTTTACAGAAAAGGGAAATCAGCGGTTTATTCTTTTTAAGCCCGTCATGTACCGTCAGGGTGCGGAGGATACCTATTTTCGGGGCCTTATACGACTGGAAATTTCCATTGATTCAATCATCGCGCAGATATCCCGGGGGCAGCGGACCCTGCTGGAACTCATCCTGGCAGTCGCCCTCACCGCCCTATCCATAGGCGCCCTGGGGGCCCTGAGCCTCTCCGGTCTGATCGTCCGCCCCATCAAGAAACTCCTGGGTTATGTGGAGCTTATCCGGGATACGGAAGATAAGGCCCAGCTTGCGGGGGCGGACATTCAGATAACGTCAAGGGATGAAATCGCCCTTTTGGGTAATACCATCAACGATATGACCCGCGGTCTTATACAGGCTGCCCTGGCTTCCCGGGATCTTTCCATCGGTAAGGAAATACAGAAAAAATTTATCCCCCTGGAAACCGACCGGCAGGGGAATAAACTGAGTTTTGGCCTAAAGGACACAAAAAACGTCAGCTTTTATGGGTATTATGAGGGAGCCAAGGGGGTTTCGGGGGATTATTTTGATTATCTGGATTTGGATGGCCGGTACTTTGCCATTATTAAATGTGATGTTGCCGGCAAGGGGATCCCCGCGGCGCTGATCATGGTCCAGGTAGCCACCATGTTCCTCACCTATTTTAAAAACTGGAATCCCACCGAAAAGGGTTTCCACATAGAGGATATGGTGTACCAGATCAATGAATTCATCGGAACCATGGCTTTTCACGACCGGTTCGCCGCCTTTACCCTCTGTCTTTTTGATTCCCTGACCGGACTGGTCCGGTTTTGTAACGCCGGGGACAATATCATCCATTGGTACGACACCTCGGAAAATAAAATGAAAACCGTAAGCCTTAAGGAGACCCCCGCCATCGGCGTGTTACCCAACGCCTTAGTGGAATCCAGGGGAGGGTATACCGTACAAACCCTCACCATTCACCATGGGGATATTCTGTTCCTCTATACCGACGGTATAGAGGATGCCAAGCGGCGGTTTCGGGATCAGGACTTTAAGGAGATCTTCTGTACCGAAGGCCCCAACGATACCCCCCACGGTAACCATACGGCAGGCCAGGGGAACGAAGAAATGGGTGGCGGCCGGGTCACGGATATCATCAACGCGGTGATGAATAAAAAGGTCTATTCCCTGTATAAGTACCATAATCCCGAAGGGGAAAAGAAATTACAATTTGATTTCACCTTTTGCGAAGGAACGGTAGAAGAGGCCGTTATGGCCATGGTTTCGGTGGAAAAGATGTTCCGCTGTTACCGGGATCCCCGGGACGGGGAAGATGCCCGGGTACTGGTGGACAAACAGGTGGATCGGTTTTTACGGGATCATTTTTCCCAATACCGGGAATATTGTTTTGATCGCCGGGAAAACCCTGGAAATAATGCGTATATGTATTATACTCATCTCAGGGAGGACGATCAGTACGATGATCTGACTATCCTGGGTATCATGCGTAAATAAAGCCGATCTTACTTTGATTTTTAAGACGGTTTGGGGAGGAAACATGGCGTTTAGCGACAGAATGAAGAGCTTTTTTGAGACCAGCGCCCAGGTTTCAAAGGACTTGGTGACCAAAGCCGGGGCTAAAGCTCAAGATTTGGGAGAAAAGGGGTATAAGGCGTCTAAGGATCTCCTGCAAAAAGCCGGCGCCAAGGCCCAGGACATTGGAGAAACCACGGTTTTAAAGGTGGAAATAAAGCAGCTTGAGGGTCAGGCTCAAAAATGCATCGGCCGTCTGGGAACCGAAGTCTATAGCGCCCTGGTGGAACACGAAAGCCCCGGTATTACCTCCGACACTCCGGCGATTAAGGCGATTCTTGCCGAAATTGCCTTGGTTAAGGAGGCAATAGAAAAACGGGAACGGGAACTCCAGGATCGGAAAGGATAGCGGCTGTCCCAAAACCAACCGGGTTCCGAAAAAGTCTCGATACTATTGGTATTAAACCTAAGGAAGCACTGATTTATTCAATCGAGAATAAATCGGTGCTGCTTTAACGCAAGGTAAACAAAGTTTACCCCATTTGCGCAATGAAATGAACAAATACATTAGGGAAACGCGATTAGCGTCAAGTTAATCATCGTTTCCCTAAGAAGGCGCTCACCGGTTCATAGGGGCTGGAATGAACTCCCCGCCCTGAAGGTTAAACACGACCCACAATTCAGGTCGCCTGCCCGTTTCACGGGATAGATGTATAGAAATTTTTGTCTTCCTGTTTTGGGCGCATCTGGCCGGTTGCCCGGCCAGACCGGGCTTTCCGCTCAAATAAATTTTTGGCAGACTCTGTCTGCCAAAAATTTATACCGCTGCAATCCCTTGCGCGTTCCCCGTGAGAACCTTTTTCTCCCCTATGACAGCGGTAACCAGGCCCTATACGATTCTATGCTTTATCCTGCCCGATTCAGGACAGACCTTTCCCCTGAGCGTTTTCGGCTTGAGGTGGAAAAGAAGGCTGATACGGAACCCGGGGCGGATTGGCGCCGTTTATCCGGGCGCGGGGGTGGGGGAATGGGGGAATATGAGGGAAAAAGCGGGGTGGATCGCCGTTTTCCCATACCGGGGTCTGACCCCAGGGTCCGAATCCCCCCGCCCGGCCCCGGCCTCTTCCTCCTCCGGCGGCTCCCCCTCCAGTATCCACGACCCGTACCGGTCCCCCCAGATATGCCCGATCCGGCCGTCCAGACGGTTGTACCGTTGGGCGAACACCTGTTT
>JAITKD010000074.1 GCA_031278575.1 Spirochaetaceae bacterium
CCCTCATGCGGCGGCAGTCCCTCGCCACTGCCGCCCTTGAGCAATTCTAGCTGCGGTTAGAATTCTTATTATGAGGCAACGGCCTTTTGGGTTAGATTTTATTTTGAGGCATTACGGCCGTCGCAGTGAGACATCGAAAATGTAACCGAAAAGAAGGGATCCAACAAAGGGCAGTTGAGCATAACGTATTGACATTTAAATCCAGCCTCTGTACACTTTTTTATGTAATCTTGGCGTTGCGTTGAAACCTATTAAATACGTATTATTTATGAGAATAATCCGGCGTATTGTTTGTGATGAGAGGGGGCGATGATCGCTCAGGAATTATTGCGTTTGGAAGGCATTGAGAAGCGGTTCGGCGAGGTGGAAGTCCTGCGGGGGATCGACCTTTCCGTGAACGCGGGGGAATTTATCACCCTGCTGGGATCTTCGGGGTGCGGGAAAACCACCACCATCAGGATCATCGCGGGGCTTGAACAGGCCGATAGGGGCCGGGTGTTCCTCGCGGGGGAGGAGGTAACCGGCCGGGAGCCGAACAAGCGGGACGTGAACATGGTTTTTCAAAACTACGCCCTGTTCCCCCACATGAACGTGGAAATGAACATCTCCTACAGCCTCAGGCTGAAGCGCCGGCCCCGGGGGGAGATAAAAAAGGCCGTGGGGGACGCCCTGGAACTGGTACGGCTTGCGGGGTATGAGCGGCGGCTTCCCCACGAGCTTTCCGGGGGGCAGCGCCAGCGGGTCGCCGTGGCCCGGGCGGTGGTGAACCGGCCCAAGGTGCTGCTCCTGGATGAACCCCTGGGCGCCCTGGACCTCCAGCTCCGCCGCCAGATGCAGACCGAATTGAAGGGGCTCCAAAAACAGTTGGGGATTACCTTTATCTATATAACCCACGATCAGGAAGAGGCCCTGAATATGTCGGACCGGATCGCGGTGATGCGGAACGGCCGTTTTGAACAGATCGGTTCCGCCGCGGAGGTCTACGATCATCCCCAAACGAGTTTTGTGGCCCGGTTTGTGGGGAACGCGAATATATTGAAGGGACGGGTGGTTTCCCGGCGGCCCGCGGGGGCGGGCGTGGGTGTGGGTGTGGGGAAAGAAATCCTCACCTTTGAACACCCCGCGGGCCGCGGGATGGTTGAAGTTTCCGCCGGGAGCCCGCCGGGGGAACCGGAGATCGCCGTGGCGGTCCGCAGCGAATATATAGAACTGCTGCCCGCGGAAGCGGCCCCCCCCGGCGGGTTTGCGGGGCTTGCGGCGACTATCACCGGGAAGAGTTTTGCCGGGGGCCAACTGCGGATCACCGCGGCCCTCCGGGGCGGGGGGGAGGTTACGGCCAGCAGGCACGGTATTGATTCCCAACTGGGGATTGGCGAGGATGTGCGGGTGAGCTGGCCGCCGGACCGGGCGGCGCCGGTGGATGGGGGAACCCCCCATGACTAAGGTATCCAAAACCCGGTCCCCGTCCCGGCGGCGGTTTACCCGGGTCGAATCGCTTGCGGCGCTGCCCCTGTACCTTTTCACCCTGGTCTTTGTCCTGGGGCCCCTGATCTATATGCTGCTGTTGAGTTTTATGTCCCGTTCCGGCGATTGGGGGGTAACTTCGATATTCACCCTGCGGAACTACCGGCGGATCTTTGAAAGCGTCTACCTGGAAACCTTTGCGCGGTCCATTCAGCTGGCCCTGCTCAGTACCTTCCTCGTGATCCTCATCGGTTACCCCTTCGGTTATTTTATGGCCCGCCTGGACGGGAAGTGGCGGAACCGGGCCATGCTGCTCCTGATCATCCCCTTTTGGACCAGCTCTTTGATGCGTCTTTACGGCTGGATCATCGTATTCCGGGCGAACGGGGTGCTGGACTCCGTCCTGCTGTCCCTGGGGCTTACCGGGGGGCCCTTGAAATTACTCTACACCTATCCCGCGGTGGTAACGGGCATGGTCTACGCCCTCTCCCCCTTTATGATCTATTCGGTGTATACCAGCGCCGAAAAGCTGGACTGGAGCCTGGTCGAAGCCGCCCGGAACCTGGGGGCTTCCTCCCTCCAGGCCTTTTGTACCGTCAGCTTCCCCCTCACCATGCCGGGGCTTTTTTCCGGGGTGGTCCTGACCTTTATCCCCTCCATGGGCCTTTATTTTATCGCCGACATCCTGGGGGGAAACAAGGTGGCGCTGGTGGGGAACCTGATCCAGGAACAGTTGATGAAGGCCCACGACTGGCCCTTTGCCGCCTCGTTAAGCGTGGTCCTGATGGCGATGACCAGTCTTTTCCTCTATTTATACCGCCGGCTTACCCGGTCCGGGGAATTGGAGGGGCTGGTATGAAAAAACGCCGCCGGCTCTCCAATCTTTACCTCCTCTTGATCCTGATCCTGATGTACGTGCCTATTCTGCTGGTCATCGTTTATTCCTTTAACGCCGGCCGCCTGAGTTCGGTTTGGGACGGGTTTTCCCTCCGGTGGTATCGGGAGCTTTTCAGGGACCGGTCCATGTTCCAGGCCCTGCGGAACAGTGTGGTCCTGGGCCTGCTCAGCAGCGCCGCCGCCGCGATCATCGGCACCCTGGCCGCGGCGGGGATGTCCCGGATCCTGCCCCCGGGGGCCAAGGTGATGGAGTACCTTTCGATCCTGCCGATTATGGTTCCTGAAATTATCCTGGGCATGGTGTTTCTCGCCTTTTTTTCCCTCCTCGCCCTGCCCTTCGGGATGGTTACCCTGGTCATTGCCCATACCGCCATCTGCGTCCCCTATACCTATCTGCTGGTAAAAGCCCGGATCGTGGGGATGGATAAAAGTTATGTGGAAGCCGCCAAAGACCTGGGGGCCGGGGAGACGCGGGCCTTTTGTGATATCACCCTGCCTTTGATACTGCCCGCCATTGTTTCGGGGATGCTGATTTCCTTTGCCATGAGTTTTGACGACGTGATCATCAGCGTTTTTGTTACCGGGGTACATACCAACACCCTGCCGATAAAAATCTATTCCCAGATAAAAACCGGGGTTACTCCCAAAACCAACGCCTTGTGTACCCTGCTGTTTGCCGCCACCATGGTTCTGTCCATCTGTTCAGCCCTTGTGGCCCGGTCCCTTAACAGCGGCCGCGGCATGAAAAAACCATAGGGAAACGCTGATTAACTTGACGCTCATCGCGTTTCCCTAATGTATTTGCTCATTTCATTGCGCAAATGGGGTAAACTTTGTTTACCTTACGTTAAAGTAGCGCCGATTTATTCTCGATTGAATAAATCAGTGCTTCCATAGGAGAAATAGTATGAAGAAAAACAGACTTCTTGTGATCGCCCTCGCCCTGACCATCGTCCTGGCGGCCCTAAGCGCCGGATGTTCCAAGGCCAAAAGTACCGCCCCAAAACCGCTTACCCTTTTTACCTGGGACGAGATGTTCCCCCAGGAGATCCTCGACGGCTTTGAGACGGAGACGGGCTTTACCATCAATTATGTCAATTTTGATTACGACGAGACCATGCTCACCCGGCTTGAAGCCGCGGGGGGCGGGGATTACGACCTGGTGATCGCCGACGACTACATCATCGAAACCACGATTGCCCAGGGGCTGGCGCAAAAACTCGACAAAAGCCGCCTCCCGAACTACCCCAACATCAATCCCGTCTACCAGAAGCAATTTTACGACCCCGCCGACGAGTATACCGTACCCTACGGCGCCGGGGTCCAGACCATTGTATACGACCCCGACCGGGTGCAGATCCCCATCTCCGGCTATGAGGATCTTTGGAACCCCGCCCTGGCGGACAGTGTGGGGATCATTGAAAATTACCGGGTCATCAACGGCATGGCCCTCAAGGTGCTGGGCCAAAGTTATAACACCGGGGATCTGAGCGCCATCCGGGCCGCCGGAGACCGGCTGCTTGCCCTGGCCCCGAACATCCGTCTTATCCGGGACGACTACCTTCAGGATGAACTCCTCTCGGGGGAAATTTCCGCGGCGGTAATGTACACCTCCCAGGTAACCATGGCGAAAATGGAAAACCCCGCCCTAAAGGTGGTGTTCCCCCAAGAGGGAATCGGCTTTGGTATTATGGCGGGCTTTATCCCCAGCAAGGCCCCGAACCCCAACGCGGCCTACGCCTTCCTCAACTATATCCTGGATGCCGGGCGGGGGGCGCGGTGCTTTGAATTCCTGGGATATTACAGTACCTATTCCGCCTCCGATCCCTACATCAGTAAGGAATATAAGGAATTCCTTACTCTGCCCGAGGGGTTTAATATCAAGATGGAGATGATTGGAAACATCAGCGCCGAGACGGACGAGGAACATACCCGGATATGGACCGCCTTTAAGGCTGAGGCGGGGCGGTAGTGTCAGCCGCCGTAAACCGGTGGGTTTTGCGGGACGCGGATGAGCCCCCGGATTTCATCCAGGGTTTGGATCACCCGGGCCGCGTCTTGGCGGAGGGCCCCGACTTTTTCAGGCCAGGTGTGGGTTATATATTCGGTGGTGAGGACCGGAAACATCCCCGCTGCCCGGGCGCCGGTCAGTTCCCGGTGTCCGCCGTCCCCCACATAGAGGCACGCCCCGGCTTCTACCCGGAGTTTTTCCGCGGCCAGGGCAAAGATCCGGGGATCGGGTTTTAAAAGCCCGGTCTCGCAGGAAAAAATCGTCTCGTCAAAGGCGCGGCTCAAGGCCGAACCCTGCCAATACCGGATATCCATGACATCGGCGTTGCTGACCAGGGCGGTTTTGTATCCCCCTTCCCGAAGTTCCCCCAGGAGGAGGAGTTTTTTTTCTTCGATGCCGTAAATCGCCCGCCGGATCCGCTCCATCCGGGCTTCCGCGGCCCGGCCTATCCGGTCCTGAGAAAAACCCAAGCCCCGGAGGGTGCGGGCCATAATACGGCAGGGGTCCCGAATCCTCCCCCGGCCCCAGGTTTCATAATCCGCCGTATACCGCGCTTCAAAATCCTCCCGGTCCATTCCCAGGAGGGAATATTCGCTTTCCCCGGCAAAATCCCGGCGCAGGGGGTTTATGAGGGTGAAAAAAAGGTCGAACACCACCGCCCCTATGGACCGCCCGATGGGGGATGTTTCCGGCGGAGGGGGAGGGACATGGCCTAGAATTTCCGGGAGCCGGGTTTTACCAGGGGGATTCCCTGGGCGCAGAGCCCGCAGGATGGGGCGTCCCAATTGGAGACCTCCACGGTACAGGCGGCGTAGAGGGGCCAGGACAGGGGCGCCTCCGGAGCCCGGCGGTCCACAAGGCAGGCCAGGGCGGTGATCCGGGCCCCCAGCCCCTCCAGGACCAGGGCGCTTTCGGCGGAGGACTTTCCCGTGGTAACCACGTCTTCGGCGATGAGGATCGCCGCGCCCTTTTCCACCTCAAAACCCCGGCGCAGGGACATGACCCCCCGGTCGTCCCGCTCGGTGAAAAAGGCCGGAATCCCCAACTGGCGGCCCAACTCATAGGCCACGATGATACCCCCTATGGCGGGGCCCGCGACGGCGTCTATGACCAGCTTCCCCGCTTCCAGGTCCCCCCGGAGCCTTTCCGCCACCGGCCGCAGGGCCGCCGCCGCCCGGCCGGGGTACTGCAAAAGCCGGGCGCATTGAAAATACCGGTCCGAATGTTTCCCCGAAGAGAGCAAAAAATGCCCCTCCAACATTGCCCCGGATTCCCGCAATAAAGCGATGGTATCTTCCAATTTTTCTGCGGTGTTACTCATGGCATAACTATAGACCGGTGAGGGTGGTATGTAAAGTCTCCGTACCCTTCCGGGGGGGGGTCAGACCCCGGATGTGTGGAGGGCTGACCCCGGAGGGTGGAGGGGGGCTGACCCCGGAGAGGTGGGGGGCTGACCCCGGAGGGCGGGGTCTGTCCCCAGGTGGGCAGGTGGGGTCAGACCCCAGGTGGGGGGGGCTGACCCCGGAGGGTGGAGGGGGGCTGACCCAGAGGGGTGGGGGTCTGACCCCTGGCGGGCG
>JAITKD010000112.1 GCA_031278575.1 Spirochaetaceae bacterium
GCCCGTGAGATCCTCATCGCCCCCGGGACCTTCTCCTACTACCAGTACCAGGGGCCGCGTTACCCCTTCCCCGGGAACCGTCTGGGTCCGGGCGGCATGAAGGGGACAGGCGGTACAAAGCCGGACTTGGCCGGCCACGGTCTCCAGGGTATCCGCTTCCTCCGGGAACCCCTGCAGGTACGGCTCCCCGGGATTGGGAGGGGCTTCATCATCGGCAAACCGGTATTCCTCCCGGGGCCGTTTATATCCATCCCGCAGGCAGTCACCGGCAATATCAAGAAAGAGGCGGAGGTTTTTTTTTTCTTCGGCGGTCATCATAGTTTATCTTCTGTTATAACCCGGATGGGATTTATGATCAATTATGGATAGCAATTATCACCATCCTATAATATAATATAAAGAGTTTTCTTCCATAAGATAATACTTATAAGGAGGCTTATATGCAAGGAACCATGAAGGGGGCGTTTCTACCCGGAAACAGTACCGCCGTTCTTAAAGATTGTCCCATCCCCACCCCGGGATGGGGACAGGTATTGGTTAAGACCAAGGCGTCCACCATTTGCGGCAGCGATATTCGTGCCATTTACCGGGAACACCAGGGAAAGGGACCTGAAGGGTACCAGGGGGTTATTGCCGGTCATGAACCCTGCGGCCAGGTGGTAGAGGAAGGTCCGGGGATCCGGCGGTTTAAGAAAGGCTCCCGGGTGGTGGTGTATCATATCTCAGGATGCGGGGTCTGTCACGATTGCCGTATGGGCTATATGATATCCTGTTCCTCCCCTTTGAGGGCCGCCTACGGCTGGCAGCGGGACGGGGGTATGGCGGAATACATCCTCTGCGATGAAAAGGATCTGGTGGAGCTTCCCGACGAATTGACCTATGCCGACGGCGCTCAGGTTGCCTGTGGGTTCGGTACGGTGTATGAGGCCATACAAAAAGTAGGGGTCAGCGGAAACGATTCGGTCCTGGTGGTTGGCCTTGGTCCCGTGGGCCTGGCCACCCTCATGCTTTGCCGGGTTATGGGGGCCCAGCGTCTTTATGGTATTGAGGGGAATCCCCTCAGGATAGAATTGGCCCAAAAACTCAAATTGGTGGATAAGGTTCTGACCCCGGCGGATACCAACGTGGAGGAAATTCGACGCCTTACCGGGGGACACGGGGTAGAACGGGCCTTCGACTGTTCCGCCAATGACGCGGGCCGGGCCACGGCCATCCGCGCCGCCCGGCAGTGGGGAAAAATCGCCTTTGTCGGTGAAGGGGGAACCGTTCACTTTAACCCCAGCCCGGATATCATCCATCCCCAAAAAACCATATACGGAAGCTGGGTTACCAGTATCTGGCTCATGGAAAATCTCGTGGAAGAGTTGGTCCGGTGGAAAATCCACCCCGAAGACCTCATCACCCACCGGTTCCCCTTGGATAAGGTAGCCGACGCCTACAAACTCATGGCGGAAGGAAACTGCGGCAAGGTCGCCGTATGTTTTGATGAGGAACTGAAATAAGCCGGGACTTACCCCATAAAGCGGACACGCACCGGGCAGCGAAGGGATGCCTCACCGGGGAGGACCCACAAGGGTAGTTTTTGGATTTATACTGTACGGGCCTGTACGGCAGGGCAGGAGAACAATTCGGTCAGCGGGGGATCACCGCGTTTTTCCCCAGGGAACGGGCGGTATCCGCCAAGGCTTCCACTTCCCCCGCAGCCGGGGAGTTAAACCCGTCCCAGGCCGGATCAAGACAATTTCCCGGCCTGAAGGACCTGAAATACCAGGGGGAATCATCGGCGAGGGACGCCAGGGCCCGGATATCCCCTTCGGTAATAAAGCCCCGGGGGAACACCAGGGTACGGAATTCCCGGTCTATGCCGGAAGCCCGGATCAGGGCGGCGCTTTTTTCCAATTCCCCTCCGGGGTCTTTGAGATCCGGTCCTGCGGCGAGGGCCCCATAACGCGGAGGAGCCAGTTTGAGGTCCAGGGCGATATAATCGGGCCGGGTTTCATGGTGTTTAAAGAGTTCTTCCAAGAAGGCGGCGGCCATACCGTTGGTGTCGAGTTTTACCGATAACCCCAGGCCCTTGATAAACCGGATCAGGGAAGGAAGATTCCGGTATAGGGTGGGTTCCCCCCCGCTTAAGACCACTCCCCCCAGGACGGATCGGCGTTTTTCAAGGTGTTCCCGGGCCGCTTCCAGGGTAACAAGTTCCTCCCCGGAACCGGGAGCCGCGAGGAGTTCCCGGTTGTGGCACCAGGGGCAGCGGAGGTTACATCCCGGGAAAAAGAATACCGCCGCCACCTTTCCGGGATAATCCACCAGGCTGGTCTTCCGCAGGGCTATTTTGGTATCCATGTTAGGGTTCGGTTGAGGAGGCGACCGTTTCGGTCCGGGCGCTGATAATGCCCCGGAGGGGGCGTATACGCAGCCGGTCCCCGGGTTTTGTATCCCCCGGGAGGCGGAGGATTTTCCCGGTTTCTTCGTTAATGACCACCGAAAATCCCCGTTCCAGGATCGCCCGGGGGCTTCCCGCCTCAAGCCCCGTCAGGGCAAGCTCCAGCCGCCGGCGCAGGGAAGAGAGCCGTTCCGAAAGGCATTGCAGGAGTTTTTCTTTGGCGTCATCAAACCGTACCAACCGGGGCTGGAGGATGGACCGGAACCGGTATTCCAGGTCTTCCATACTAAAGGGCCTGGTAAGGAGCCTGCCCCGGTCAATCCGGGAGACCATGGTCCGGTGAAAGAGTCCCGCCTGTTCCCGCACCCAGCCCAGGGTTTCCCGCCGGTGGGCGCTCACCAGTTCCGCCGCCGCCGATGGGGTAGGGGCCCGGAGGTCCGCGGCAAAATCCGAAAGGGCCCAGTCAATTTCATGACCCACCGCGCTGATAATGGGAATCTCCGAAGCCGCCACCGCCCTGACCACGGCGTCCTCGGAAAAGGGCAAGAGATCCTCCAGGGAGCCCCCCCCCCGGCCGACGATAAGCACCTCCCCCAAATGCCACTGGTTTGCCTGCTCGATCCGCCGGGCGATAATGGCCCCGGCCTCATTCCCCTGTACCGGGGCGGGGAGGATAATCACCCGGATTCCCCCGGCCCGGCGGGCCAGGATGTTGAGGATGTCCCGTACCGCCGCTCCGGTGGGGGAACTCACCACCCCCACGGTTTCAGGGAAACGGGGGATGGGCCTTTTCCGGGCCTCATCAAAAAGCCCTTCCGCGGCGAACTGCCGTTTCCGCTTTTCCAGCAGGGCCAGCAGCACTCCGGCGCCGGCCTCCTCGATTTCTTCGCATATTATCTGATAAGTTCCCCGCTGGGCATAAACCGAAATACTCCCCCGGACCCGCAGGAGCATCCCGTCCTTGGGTTCAAAAGAAAGATACCGGAGCCGGTTCTTGAACATCACCGCTGAAACTGATGCCCCCGCGTCTTTTAGGGTAAAATAGAGGTGCCCCGTACTGGAAGGCCGGAAATTGGACAGTTCCCCCTCCACGGTTATATGGGTAAAGGCCCCCTCAAGGTTCTGACGAATCCGTTCGGTCAGTTCCGAAACTGAAAATTTTTGACTTCCATCCATGGTAAAACAGTATACCTCATAGGGAATAGCGGGGGAAGGGT
>JAITKD010000114.1 GCA_031278575.1 Spirochaetaceae bacterium
CGTATCCGGGGATCCACCAGGGCCAGGATTATGTCCGAAAGGACCATCCCCAGGAGTACCAGGAAGGAAACAAACATGATGTTGGAAAGGACCAGGTTGATGTCCTCCTGGAGTACCGCCTCGTACATGAGCCGCCCCATACCGGGATAGGCAAAGATGATCTCCAAAATCAGGGAGCCGGAGAAGAGGCTTGCCAGGAGGTTGGCGCTCCCGGTGATGTAGGGGTTCAGGGTGTTCCGGAAGGCGTGGTTAAAGTATACCCGCCATTCCCCGATGCCCCGGGCCTGGAGGCTCGTGATATAGGGCTGCCCCAGCTGGTCCAGCATGGTCGCCCGGATCATCCTGAGGGTTCCCCCGATACCCCCCAGAAAAGCCGCCAGCAGCGGGAGGAAGATGTGGTGCAGGTAGGAAAAGGTAAACCGCGCCGGGTCTTCGGCAAAGGGGAAGGGGGGATAGGCGGTTACCGGGAAAAGCCCCGTTACCGAGGCGAAGAGCTGGAGCAGGATCAACATGAGGATTCCCGGAAACGCGTGGAGGACCAGGGCAAAAAAGGTTACCGCCAGGTCCGTCCGGGTCCCCGCCTTGGTGGAAAAGTAGACCCCCAGGACAAAGGAAAAAAAGGTGATCAGGACCAGGGAAATGAGGTTGAGGATCACCGAATTGGCCAGCCGGGAGGCGATGAGGAAGGTTACCGGCGCCCGGGAGATAAGGCTCGTTCCCAGGTCCCCCCGGAGTACCCGGCCCAGCCAGCGGAAATACTGGACGTAAAAGGGCTGGTCCAGCCCCAACTCCGCCCGCCGGGCGGCAAGCTGTTCCATATCCATCACCTGTTGGTCCCGTCCCGGCCGGCCCTGATTTTCCCCAAAGATCTGCTGAAGCATGATCTGATCCACGATGTCTCCGGGGGCCAGTTCCATGAGGCCGAACACCGCGAAACCCAGCATAAAAAGCATAACCGCCATGGTAAAAAGCCGTCCCAGGACATAGGAAAGAAGGGGGGCCCGTTGTTTAAAAAGAAAAAAGGGCCGGAGCAGTAAGCCTATCCCCCCGGGAATCCGCGCGTTCATGGCTTAAGGAATATATGGGTGGCCTCAAGCCCGTTCTGGTTGTCGTAATACACATTGGACAGATCCCAGCGGTTGCGGAGGGCGCGGAAACTCCGGGGCCGCAGGAGGTATATCACCGGGCACTGTTCCAGGATTATCTCCTGGTACTCGTTCCAGAGTATCCGGGCTTTGTCCCGGTCCAGGGTATAGGCCCCCTCGTTGTAAAGGTAATCGATCCGGGCTTCCCATTCGGTGGCGGGGCTTTCCTGCAGGGGATACCAGACGTGAAGGTTGCCGTCGGAGGGCCACACATTACTGCCCTGGGTGGGAAAAATAGAGGACCCCGAAAAGCCCATCACCATGGACTGCCAATCAAAGGTGGTAAAGAGCTGTTCCACCATTTTTTGAAAATCCACGACCCGGATATTCACCGTGATCCCCGCCTGGGAAAGCTCCGTCATGATGATCGAGGCAATATCGGCGTTGATGGTACTTTCGGACGGGATGGTGAGATCAAAGGTTACCGGCCGCTGCCGGTCATCCCGCAGGGTTCCTGAACTGTCCCGCTTCATGCCGATGGATTCCAGCAGCGCCAGCGCCCGCCCGGGGTCGTAGAGGTACTCCAGCTTTATTTCCCCGTTGTAATACGGGTTCGGCTCGGGGAAGAAGTTGAGTTTCGGCTCCGCAAGCCCCCGGTACACCTGGGAGGCTATCCGGTCCCGGTTCAAAAGGCAGCTCATGGCCTGGCGGAACTCCTTGCGGGTAAACCACCCGTATTGGGGGGTGTCCCGGTGTTTGGGGTTCTGGTTAAAGGTCCAGAAAGACGCGCCGAGACTCCCCTCGGCGTTAAAGACCGTATAATCCGCCGCGGGTTTATTGAGCAGTTCATCCAGGTCCTCGGGCCGGGAGAGGTAGGATTCGATCTGCCCCTCTTTAAATAACAGGAACTGGGTGTTTTCATCGGGGATTATCCGGATGATCTGTTCCTCAATATAGGGGATGGAAAGGCCGTTAGCGTCCTTATCCCAATAATCCTTGTTCCGTTTGTACACCATCCGCTGTCCCGGGGTGTATTCGGTGAGGAACCACATTCCCATGGAAGGTATCTTTTGGGGATCCCCGTCCACGCTGAAGAGATCCAGTACCCCCTGGACCCCCCGTTCCCGTTTAGCTTCCGCATAATCCAGCCGGGGGGCGATGGTACGGTTGGTATCCAGGAGGGGTTCCGCCACGATCCGGGGAAAATGAAACACAAACCGTTTATCGTCGATTTTTTCTATATCGACATGGGCCCTAGTCCCGTCTTCCAGGGTGAGGAACTGGCCGTTATAGCCGGAACTCCGGAAGGCGCTCTCCCCCTCGATCTCGTTGTACCAGAAAACCACGTCGTCGCTCGTAACGGGGACTTTCGCCTCCGAATTGTAATAACTCCAGTAAAGGTCGTCCCGCAGGGTGTAGGTGAGATCCAGCGTCCCCGCCGCCTCGTCGGTCTTTATTTCGAAGGATGCGCAGTGGGGTTTCCACTCCCGTCTTACCGGGTCCCAGTCCACGAGATAGTCTAACATATTCCGCACCACGGCGGCGGTGGCGCTGTCCTGTTCCGCCATGAGGATGTTGAAGCTCTTGGGGTCCTCCCGCATCACATCGTACCAGGTCCCGCCAACCCTGCCGGGGACAAAGTCCTCCCCCCGCCAGGGCTTGGTTACGGTTTTGGCCAGAATCTGCCCGATCCCCCCGGTACTCAAGGCGTCGATAGCTTCTTCCGAAAGCTCATCCCCCCCGAAACAGGAAGAGAGGAGGGCCAAACATAAAACGCCTATGGGAAACGTAGATTTCTTCATAACTCCTATTGTAGCCCCGGGTGATGGGGCTGTCTATCCTCCGGGAAAAAAAGAGGAAGGTGATCCAACTGGTATGATGGATTCTTAAACAAAGCCATAATTGGCGCACCCGCCAGGTCATAGCTTATCCCTAGACAATATGAAGTGCCTCCCGTGATATAGACCGCGGGTTTACCTACGAAGTAGGATTACCGCATATAACACAGGAGGCCCAGAGTATGAAAGAAGTATACTAAGTAGGGCTGGATGTCCACAAGGACAGTATTCAGATGGCGGTACTGGACAGCCGGAAGAAGGAACCGGTTGTGGCGAAAGGGCTGCCGAACCGGGCGACCCGGATCGTGAAAGATCTGGCGGGGTATCAGGAGAAGGGGGGGTACAGACACCAACACCTTATAAAAGTCATGGACCGGGCAATAGTCATCAGGGCTCTTATATTCCAGGATATTGACCTGCCTGAAATCTATCAAGCCCCGGCGGGGGACAGGGCGGACCGGCGATTTTACGTTTTTTTCGGTTTTTTGCTCTTTTTTATCTAAGCGTCCCGCAGGAGAAACGCATATAGGGAGGGGAGGGTCTATACCATGCTATTACACCTCAATTTATTTCATACAAATATTTTTGACAGACCCTCTGCCCGGCTTGACAGCCGGGCCCGTTCCCCCTACCATAAGCCCAAGGTGAATAAGGTTCAGGAAGCGGTAAAGCTCCTCATCGGCAATATACAACGGATCATCTCGGTGGATACCCGGAAGCTCGAATACATCATCGCTTCCAAGCTGGCGGGGGGGCATGTTATCCTCGCGGATTCCCACGGGGTGGGGAAAACATCCCTGGCCCGGGCCTTGGCCCTTTCCATCCGCTGGAATACCGACGACCTGTTTACCGAAGACATCAAGATCGAACGGTTTAACCGTATCCAGTGTACCGTGGACCTCTTGCCCCAGGATATTCTGGGGTATAACCGCTTTATCGGCAGCGGCCGGGAAATCCTCTTTAATAAGGGGCCCATCTTTGCCCATTTCGTCCTCTGTGATGAGATTAACCTCCTGACCCCCAAAACCCAGGGCAGTTTTCTTCAGGTTATGGAGGAGCAGAGCGTAACCATCGAGGGCAAGATCTACCATTTGCCGGACCCCTTTTTTATCATCGCCACGATGAACCTCAAGGGGGTGCATCTTTTCCCGCTGCCCGCGCCTCAGCTTGACCGGTTTATGATCCGCCTCTCTCTGGGGTATCCCTCGGCGGAGGACGAGGAGGCCATTGTTACCCGCCACGGCCGCACCGACGCCTGGACTGATTTTAGCCCTGTTATAGACAGCCTCGACCTTATCAAATGGAAAAAGATGGTCGACGAGGTTCAGCTTCATCCCGATATTAATTCCTACATTGTGGCTTGTGTCAGGCGG
>JAITKD010000186.1 GCA_031278575.1 Spirochaetaceae bacterium
GAAAGTATATGTGCTTGACCGGCGCTTTGCTTTAGTAAAAGGCCCGGAAATTTCAAATTCCGAACAAATTTCGCTTAAATTTTTGCGGGTTACGTTTCGCGGTTGTTCCTGAAAATTTACCGCCGCCGAAATGTCGTGAACCGCCTTTTGGATCGGGGTCTGGCCCAAGACACCGGTTAGCGGGGGAGCGTACAATAAATTTCCTATCCGCCAAAGACACCTGCGAGCAAGGAAACGATGTTTCCGCTTGCTTCAGCTTACGCCTGGGTTCTTCACCGGGCTAAAACACGAATAAGATACCAATCGGCACGAACTTTTCACCGCTTTAATGGTTCCCGGATTGCTGCCGGGGGCTGAGGACTTCGGATATATGGTAGCAGTAGTTCCCCAGTTTTTCTATGCGCCGGACCATGTCGATAAAAAGCAATTCGGTTTTGACGTTTTCCCCGGCCTCGATCCGCTTGCGTCCCAACTTGCGGAGTTTGTTCTGGGATCGGTGAATTTGGTGTTCCAATTCCGCCGCGTGTTCCCGTTCCGCCTCCGAAAAGAGGGTCCCCAAATGGGCCTGGACAAAGGTAAGAAATTCCTCCACCAACCCCGCATAGGGGGAGAGGGCCTCCATTTCTTTTCGTTTAAAAATCAGCTCTTTTTTCACCCCCCGTTCCAGGATGATACTCAGGCCGTAACAATCGTCGATCATATCCTCTATTTCCGCTATTACCCGGAGCAGTTGGGATATGCGGCGTTCCGACCGTTGATTAAGGGGATGGGAGGAACATTCAATCAGGAAACGGGCCAGCTCTTCCTGCATTTCATCGGCGAGGTTTTCCTTCTTTTTAAGATCTTCCACCAGGACAACGGCCTTTTCCTCATCAATGTTTTCCAGGGCCGCCCTGAATTGGGCAAACATGGAGGAGGCGATCCCCGCCATGTCCCGGATTTCCTTTTCAGCCCGGAGGATGTTGAATTCCGGCGTATTTTGAATGGAGCCCGAAAGGTATTTGAGCCTGTAGGGGCCGGGGGCCGGCCTATCCCCCTTAATCAGGAACGTTACCAGGGCCGCAAAGGGCCGGACAAAGGGCAGGAAAATAAGGGTGTTAATCAGGTTAAAAACCGTGTGGAACATGGCCAGATGGGTGGTAACCCCCGCTCCGGTCATTCCCCCGGGGGTGATAAGGTCCACGAGGCCGATGAGGGGCCGGAAAAAGATCAGGGCCAAGATGGTACCGATCACGTTAAAGAGGATGTGTACCAGGGCGGCCTGTTTCGCCGTGGTTTTGGTCCCGATGGAGGCCATCGCGGCGTCGATGGTGGTGCCGATATTGGCCCCCAGGATCATGGCCGCGGCAATGGGGAATTCGATCACGGCGTTAAAGGTCATGGTGAGGAAGATGGCGGTGGCGGCGCTGGAAGAATGGACCAATAGGGTGATGACGATCCCCACCCCGGTCCCCAGGAGGGTGGAGATGAAGCCGAGATTGGAAAAGGCCCCGACAAAGCTAAAGGCCCCGGCGCTGAGGGCGGGTATGGATTTGGTCAGGAAATCCAGCCCCAGGAAGAGCAGCCCCAGCCCGATGAGTACCTCCCCCAGGTTTCGGCTTTTCCGGTGGATCATCTTGAGGATAAATCCGATCCCCACCGCGGGTACGGCCAGGGTAGCGATGTTGAGGGAAAAGCCCACCAGGGAGACGATCCAGGCGGTAATGGTGGTACCGATATTGGCCCCCATGATCACCCCGATGGACTGGGTCAGGGTGAGGAGGCCGGCATTCACAAAGGACACCACCATGACCGTCGTTGCCGATGAAGACTGGATGATGGCGGTAATCCCAACCCCGGTCAAAACCCCCGCCAGGCGGTTCCCGGTCATAAAACCCAGAACCCGCTGCATCCGGTCGCCGGTGGCCTGCTGGATGCCGTCGCTCATCACCTTCATCCCGTAGAGGAAAAGCCCAAGGCTCCCGGCAAGCCGAAAAAGCACTTCAATATATTTCATAATTATCCGCGGCGGTTTCAAACATCGGATTTTGGCACCGCACTCTTAGATTTAAAAAGACGGACCCTCGGTCTCTTTATCCCAATTCCCTTCTTAATTATAATTATAATCCTTTTTGGGGGATTTGGGAACGGGGGCGCGCTCTTTACCGGCAGTTTTATCTTTACAAGGAAAGGCTTTCCCGATAATAGGGGCGCATTTCCGGCGCAAGCGCCGGAAACCGGGCTTTCCGGGGCTCCGCTCCGCTCCGGTCCCGGCGCATAACGCCGGGACTGCTTCGCACCCCTCCAATCCCTTGCGCGTTTCGTACCCGGCGGCTTTTTCGGCAATTATAGGCCGTTAAAGGAGCGCCGATTTATTCTCGATTGAATAAATCAGTGCTTCCTTAACGGTAAACTTGCGCCCTCTTTACAAAGAGGGCTTTTCCCGGTAATTTATCAATATTATGAAGAAGATAGCCCTTACCGGGATCAAACCTACGGGGATCCTCCACATCGGGAACTACTTTGGGGCCATAAAACCGGCCCTGGAGCTGGCCAAAGAGTACGATGCCCGTTATTTTATCGCCGATTACCACGCCCTGAATACCATGAAGGATCCCCGGGAACTGACCGCCAATATCCGGGAGGTTGCCGCGGGCTGGCTGGCCGCGGGGCTGGACCCGGAGCAGGTTATTTTTTACCGCCAAAGTTCCGTCCCCGAAACCTTTGAGCTTACCACCATCCTTATGGCCTTTACCGCCAAGGGGCTTATGAACCGGGCCCACGCCTACAAGGCGGCGGTTCAGGAAAACGCCGAAAAAGGGAATGATCCCGATGCGGGGATCAACATGGGGCTTTTTACCTATCCGGTACTTATGGCGGCGGATATACTGCTTTTTGATTCCGACGTGGTCCCCGTGGGGCAGGATCAGACCCAGCACGTGGAGATGGCCCAGGACATAGCCCAGGCGGTGAACTTCAACTATAAGGCGGAACTCCTCCGGGCGCCGGAGGTTTCGGTCCGGGAAAATGTCGCGGTGGTGCCCGGCCTGGACGGCAGGAAGATGAGCAAGAGTTACGGTAACGCCATTCCCCTGTTTGCCCCGGAAAAGGAACTGCGGAAGCTCATCATGCGGATAGTCACCAATTCCCAGGGGGTGGACGAGCCCAAGGACCCGGAAACCTCCCAAATCTACCTGCTCTACAAACTTTTTGCCGCACCGGAGGAGCAACAGGCCCTGGCGAACCGTTACCGGGCGGGGGGTATGGGCTGGGGCGAGGCCAAGGAGGAGCTTTTCCGGGCGGCAAACCAATGCCTCACGCCCCTCAGACAGCGCTTTGAGGAGATCCTGGCGGATCCCGCGGGGCTTGACCGGACCCTGGCCCAGGGGGCGGAAAAGGCCCGGGCCATCGCCGCCGGGACCGTGGCCCGGCTCCGTAAGGCCGCGGGGATCGACTTTTAGGCCCCGGGGTAAAAATCAGGGCTGCCGAAGCAAAAGTCCGTGTGGTTCGCGGTTATCCCCTTAGTCCATGCGTGGGGCAATCAACCCGCTACAGGCGGGTCAAGGCGTCATTGGCCAGTTTTTTGACCGCCTCATTCCAGTTAAGGGAAAGCACCACGTTTATAACGAGCCGTCCCTGGGGATTGCCCGTAGCGCCAATGGCGGGTATCAAAGCCCGGACCATCTGCTGATCATCCGGCCTTAGGTTGTTACTCTGCAATTTACCGTTAATGATCATCAGGAAGGACGAGAGGAGTTCTACCGCCTTATCGGTGGACAGGGACGCCAGCGCCGCCACGGTGTCGAGTTTTTCCTGGGTATCGGTCCCGTACCGGTAGGAACGTTCCAACAGGGGATATACCGCCTCGTCTTCGGTATGGTACCGGTTGATCATCCGAATCGCCAGTTTACGGATATTGGTTACCGTCGCCCAGACCCGCATATCATTGGCCGGCAGCCTCCAGCCTTCCGCCAGCGCATCCAGCGCCACCCCGGCCTTGACGGAAGCGGACGCATCGGCGGCCTCCAGGTCTTGCAGGGCCTGGTACTTGCTTTCATAGGAATAGGAACTGCTCCGGATCACCGAGACATAGGGCTCCGCGGGGTCGCCGGCAAGGTTTTTCAGGGACGCCTTGGCCTGGTTCTTGACCCGATCCGAATACCACCCCGTGGAGGCAAGATATACCATAACAGCCGCTTCCTTTCGGGACGCTTCGGGTAGGTCCTGGTAATTTTCAAGGGCAACAATGGCCCCATAGGCAATCCGTTCCCCCCCTTCCCGGTCCAGGGCGGGCCGGGCGTTCAGGTCATGGAGCGTTTGGAGTATCTGGGGCACATAATTAACCGCCCCCACTCTACCCAGGGCGATCAGGGCGTCCGCCTTTACCAGCGGATTGGCGAAAACCTCGACGAGCCTCCACAAATTCCCCCCCGCGGCGGTGTATTTCTTATCCCCCAATACCTTCGCGAGAAACCGGGCGGTGGCATCGGCGGCATTCCGTTCCAAGGTAATCTGGATATTGGGATACTCCGTGAGTAGCCGGCTTAGGGCATTGGCAAAAAACTCCTCAGAATCACCGAGATTCGCCTCCTCCGCCTGCCGCAGGATGCTTAAACGATCGGAAATAGTTTCGGCGCCATTATAAAGATACGTATAGGTCGCCAAATCCTGGGAAAAACCCAAGGCGATAGCAATCGCCGCTAAAAAAATAAAACAAAAAAACCGTTTCATTGACTGGTTCCTTTCTCTTTATTTATGAATAATATACATATATTTTATCCAATAATCCAGATCCGACTCTTTTTATTGTATCATATAATTGAATATAGTAAACAGGGGCAGGTCAAAATTTTAATTATTTGCGCCTGTTCCAAAACCCGGTTGGTTCCGGGAGGGAGATTATATGAATATCGCCGGGAATCGTTTTACCGATGATCAGGGCAGAACCCTTTTACTCAGGGGCTGTAACCTGGGGGGAAGTTCCAAATACCCCCTGCACCCGGAGGGTCAAAGCTGGCGGTCCGAATCCCTCTCCAACCATTCGGGGGCGTCCTTTGTGGGGCGGCCCTTTCCTGAGGAAGAGGCGGAGGCCCATTTTGACCGGCTCCGGCGCTGGGGATTTACCTTTATCCGGTTTATCATCACCTGGGAAGCCCTGGAACATGAGGGGCCGGGGATCTACGACGAGGCCTACCTGGCCTATCTGAGGAAAATTTTGCTTGCCGCGGAGCAAAAGGGGATCGCGGTTTTTATCGATCCCCACCAGGACGCCTGGAGCCGCTGGACCGGCGGAGACGGCGCCCCGGCCTGGACCCTGGAAAAATTGGGCTTTAACCTGGACAACCTGGACGCCGTGGGGGCGGCCGTGACCCAGCAAAATTATCACCGGTTCAACCGGGGCCCCTATCCCCGGATGATATGGCCCACCAATTACAACCGGTACGCTCCGGCGACCCTGTTTACCCTGTTTTTCGCGGGGAATGTCTATGCTCCGGGGGTTACGGTAGAAGGGGCGCCGGTCCAGGACTGGCTTCAGGAGCGATATTGCGCCGCCATGCGGCACGGCTACCGGCGCCTAAAAAACTGTAAGGCCGTCGTGGGGTGGGGAACCATGAACGAACCCCATCCGGGTTTTATCGGTTACCGCGACAACGAGGGCCTGGAAAACTGTATCGCCAAAGCCGGCCCCATGCCAAGCCCTTTCGCCGCCATGGCCGCGGCCTCGGGCCGCCCGGTCCGGGTCCCGGTCTATTCCACGGGTTTAACGGGAATCCGGGTTACCGGGTACCAAACCCTCAACCCCCAGGGGCTGTCCCTGTTTAAAGAAGGTTTTACCTGCCCCTGGAAACAGGCCGGGGTCTGGACCGACGAGGGGGGGGAACCCCGGCTCCTCAGGAAGGATCATTTTGCTCTTTACCAGGGAAGGCCGGCGGAGTTTGCCGGGGATTTTCTTAAACCCTTTATCCACCGCTTTATCCACCAGCTCCGGGAAGTACGGGAGGGGACGATCTTTTTTATTGAAGGGGTTCCCCAGGGGGACCAGCCCGGCTGGAAACGGGAAGATCCCCCGGGGGTGGTAAACGCCTTTCACTGGTACGACGGCGTTACCCTCTACACCAAATCTTTCCGCCCCTGGTTTTCCCTGCGGATCGATACGGGCAAACCCCTGTGGGGCCGGAAGCAGGTGGCCGCCTATTTTTCGGAGCAGCTGGGCCGGTCCATAAGCTGGACCCGGGATCACATGGAAAATATCCCCTGTTTTCTGGGGGAATTCGGCCTCCCCTTTGACATGAACCGCAGGCGGGCCTTTAAAACCCGGAACTACCGCCTCCACGAGGAGGCCCTCTCCATGTATTACGACGCCATAGACGCCCATCTGCTCCATTCCACCATCTGGAATTACACCGCGAATAACACCCATGAATGGGGGGACGGCTGGAATAACGAGGACCTTTCCATCTATCACAACGGGGAGGGCCGGGCCGCGGGAGGATGGCTGCGGCCCTATCCCCTGGCCACCGCGGGGATCCCCCGTTCCTTAAACTGGGACCGGAAAAAGCGGCTCCTGGTCTACCGGTTCATGGCGGACGCCGGTATTTCCGCCCCCACGGAGATCTATGTCCCCCGGGAATATTTCGGCGATAAGCCTGAAATAACGATCAAAACCTCCCGCCCCGGGGAGCATATACCGGCGGAATACCAGGGGGAAACACAACGGCTCCTCGTTTTCCACGGGGGCTATGGGGGAGAAGTGGAAATCTCGGTCCGGGGGGCGGTACGCGCCCCCCGGTCAACCGGTTACGGCTTAGGCCCGTGAAAAAAAGGAGTGGGGGTAGCGGAAGCCACCGCAGGGCGCAGCCCGAGGAGGCTGGAGCGAGGGGGAGCCGCGTCAAAAACGGCTTTTAGGGAGAGTATAGGGTTTCCTTTTGGGACCCATGGCGCTCCCCCTCCGTAATTGCACGCGCCCCCTGACCGCCGGCGTTACCGGTAGGGAAAAAAGGCGATCTGGACCAATTCCGATTTTTTTTCAGCGGAATCGGCCGTTACCGAATCCGGGGATAGGGGAAGCCCTTCTTTTAGAAAATATTCAACCCGAAAGGCGTCTTCCATCCGGTTCCGCATCTCCAGAATCCGGGAGACATAATCCAGGGTTCTTTTAGGGGTTTGGTTGGATGTAACCCGGTTTGCCCCGGCATTGTACATAGCCAGCCCCGCAAGTTCCGACCCCGCCGTATCCAGGCACCAGCGGAGATGGGCCATGCCGTAACGGGCATTGGTCTCGGGATTAAAAAAATCCGTATCCCGCAACTGGGGAAAAGACAGGTCGTTAAGCTGAAACAGCCCGCGGTCAACGCTGCCGTTGGCGTTTTTCTTGTTGATCGCCCGCACGGTGTACCGGCTTTCTTCCCAGCACAGGGCAAAGGCCAGGGCAGGGGGAATGTTATAAATCTCCGCCTGGGTGAGGATCACCGAGGCCAGCACCCGGGAATCGGCGATAGACGTAAAAAATTCCACCACCCCCTCTTTAAAAGCGGAATCCCGATAGAATTCGAGGATGATATCCCTCCGTTTCCCCGCCGCCAGCACCGAGGAAGCGGTCATTTTTACCGCCAGGGGGGGGCTTATTTCCGCTGAATTGTCCTGAACCGTTGAATCCGGTTCCGGCTGCTCCCTTTGAGAAAGAAAAAGGGCGCCGATTCCCCCGGCGGATATCGTTATGACCGCCAAACCCATGCAAAAAAGCAACTTAAATTTAGAAAACAAAATTATCAACCGCCTCATTATTTTATTTGAGGGGGTCCAGGCCCCCAACTTTCGGGGGCCTGGTTTGTCTTTTCAATTTTTCGGTCAATGATAACAGGCACCCACCGTACAATAATTTGTGCATATCCATCGAAGATACACGAATCCCGGAACCACGGTTTCCCCTGAGGCGTTCCAGGGACTGACGTTTTGGCAGATCCCTCTTGCCGCGGAAACCCATTACAACGAATACCACTATTATATCCCCTTGGGGAAGCGAAAAACAATATTTTGACCCGTTTGTTTTTGAGTTTGTCGGAAATTACAAAAACCAGAAGCCGATGGGGGCCCGTGGGGTCAGACCCCGTGATCAAACCGCATGAAACCGCAATAAACCGCAGCCTATCGCATTGTTTGGTACAAAACAGCATAAAACGGCAATTTGGCGACTGACACCCCGGCGCGAGATTTTTTATTTGGTGACTGACACCTAAAAAACCGGGGGATGCCCGGCGGACATCCCCCCTGTTTATGCCGGCGGTATGCCGGTCATATACGCTTTTAGCGCTGTGTCTTAACCCCGATGCTGAATGAGGGAAATTCAGGGCTTACAAGCTCGCTGTTTTTGAGTTTCACCCCGGTGAACGTAACGATACCCTTGTTCTCAGCACTGGCGTTATAATCGGCATCGGTAATACTCAAGGCATTAGAAGAACTTGTGAGTCGCAACTTCTTAAGATAAAAAGAT
>JAITKD010000193.1 GCA_031278575.1 Spirochaetaceae bacterium
TTCCCTATAAATATAAAGGGGAACTGATCCGGGCCATAGCCGCTTCCCCCCTCCTCCCGGGCGGTTCCCGGCTTTTGGTACACCGGCCCCGGGAAGAACCATGGGAGGATATCCCGGAAGATCTGATTTTGGAAAATTCCAGGACCTATGGCCGGTCAATAGTCGATTTTTTTAGAAAGGAATAAGCCGCCCCGGAGGCGCATCATGTTTTAGGGAAACGCTGATTAAAACGTTAAAGTAGCACCGATTTATTCTCGATTGAATAAATCAGTGCTTCCTTAGCGGTTTTCTTTATAGATTCCTGCCCAAAAAATATATTTTCTTGACATCTTTTTCAAAGATTTATATAGTATTATATTCCTATTAAAAATATAGTAATAATATAAATATTGGTATAAAGAAGGTCCCTATGGTGTGCTTAGGAAATAGTACGGTTGCTGAACGGTTTGCCCATATTGCTAATCGGCATCCCTGTTTTTCCGGGGAGGCAAACGCGGCTTACGGCAGAATCCACCTTCCCGTGAGTCCGGTTTGTAATATCCAATGCCGTTTCTGTAAACGAACCTTTAACAAGACCGAGCGGCGGCCCGGGGTAAGCGCCGAACTTGTAAAGCCCCCGGACGCGGTGAACCTGGTACGAAAGGCCCTGGAACTGTGCCCGGATATCACCGTGGTCGGTATTGCCGGTCCCGGGGATACCCTGGCAACGAGCCATGCCCTGGAAACGTTTTCCCTGATCCACCGGGAATTTCCCCGGCTTACCAACTGCCTGAGTACCAATGGCTTGCTCCTGGAACGTTACGCCGAAGCAGCGGCCGATACGGGGGTTAAGACGGTAACGGTAACCGTAAACGCCGTGGATCCGGTTATTCTGGACCGGATCTGCTCCCGGGTTATCCTGGACGGGGTCCGTTATCACGGGATCGAGGGGGCGGGCATCCTCATCGAGGCCCAAAAACGGGGGATAAAAAAAGCCGCGGATCTGGGATTTTTGATAAAGATCAACATGGTCCTGATACCGGAAATAAACGGGGAACATATCCCGGACATTGCCCGGACCGTCGCCGATCTTGGGGCGGGGATCCTCAATATCATCCCCCTTATTCCCCAACACGAATTCGCGGATCATTCGGAGGTGGATTGTATTGAACTGTCCCGGGTACGGGAACGGGCGGAAAAGTATCTTCCGGTTTTTAGGCACTGTCAGCATTGCCGGGCAGACGCCTGCGGTATTCCGGGGAAGGGGGATCTTTCCGCCCTTTTATACGGAAACCGCGAATTTGAACAAACCTTTTCCCACGGTTAAGGGGGAATAGGCCGGCTTTAAATATTTTCCGGCCGCTTGGTTTTTTTATAATAGGCGGCTAATTTCTTCACCGCCTCTTCGACCACGGCGGGCTCCTCAAAAACCGAAAGTCCCGCGCCTTCAAGTTGTTTTCGGGCGGCGGGCCCTATTTTAGCGGTGAGGACCGCCAGGCAGTCCCCAAGCGCTTCAATACCGGCAGACATCCCCTGTTCGGAATGGCTTCCGCATTGGCAGAGGGGGGTTACCATCCGTTGTTCCACCGTAACCACGGGGCCGTCCTTTTCGGCATCGATAATATAAAACCATCGGGCTCTTCCAAAATGTTCGTTAATTAAGACGCCGTCAAGGCTCGAAACCGCAACCCGCCAAGGCATAGGGCCCCTCCCCAAATATTTTTCCCGCTTTATACGCGCTCTTTTTTCACGTCCTTCCTATTCTTCCCAGAGCCAAGTTGAAAGGTACCGTTCCCCCGTGTCGGGAAGCACCGCCACAATAGTTTTTCCTTTATTTTCGGGGCGTTTGGAAATGGTCAGGGCCGCTTCCAGGGCCGCCCCGGAAGAAATACCCACCAGGATCCCCTCTTCTTTAGCCGCCCGGCGGGCGATGTTTCCCGCCTTGGTTTCGTCGGTCGGGTAAATTTCGTCCACGATTTCTTTATCGTAGACCTGGGGTACAAAGCCCGCGCCGATCCCCTGGATTTTGTGGGGGCCGGGCTGCCCGCCGGAAAGTACCGGAGACGAGGCGGGCTCCACGGCGATCACCTTAATTGAGGGTTTTTTGTTTTTGAGGAATTTTCCCGCCCCGGTTATGGTACCCCCGGTGCCGACCCCGCCGATGAGGATGTCCACCTCACCGTTGGTGTCGTTCCAGATCTCCGGACCCGTGGTGGCCTCGTGAATCGCCGGATTGGCGGGGTTGTTGAACTGCTGGGGAATAAAGGAATTGGCCGTGGCCGCGGCCAGTTCTTCCGCCTTGGCAATGGCCCCCTTCATCCCCTTGGCCCCTTCGGTAAGCTCCAATTCGGCCCCCAGGGCTTTGAGCAGTTTCCGGCGTTCTATGCTCATGGTTTCGGGCATGGTGAGGATGATCCGGTACCCCTTTACCGCCGCCACAAAAGCCAGCCCAATCCCGGTATTACCGCTGGTGGGTTCGATGATCACCGTACCCTTTTTGATCCGGCCGTCTTTTTCCGCGGCTTCGATCAGGGCCAGGGCGATCCGGTCTTTAACGCTGGAAAAGGGGTTAAAACTTTCCAGTTTCGCGTATACTACCGCCCCCCCGTCATTGATCTTATTGATTCTGACGATAGGGGTATTGCCTATCAGATCCGTAATTTTTTCTACCCGTGCCATAAAAACCTCCAATAATAATTCCTAGGGCAGCACTGATTTATTCAAGCGAGAATAAATCGGCGCTCCTTTAACGCAAGGTAAACAAAGTTTACCCCATTTGCGCAATGAAATGAGCAAATACCCTAGGGAAACGCGATTAGCGTCAAGTTAATCAGCGTTTCCCTAGTATTTATATAGGCATTATATCTAAAAATGACTAAAAAGTCAAGGGGAAAATATAAAATAAAACAAGGTTTCCCCAAAACTTCAGTTTTTGGGAAACCTGCCTTAGATCGCGTCCCGTTTGATCTTTTTTGTGGTGGTCATCTCCATGGGTTCCTCCAGGATTGTGATTTTTTCGATCCGCTGGTAGGGGAGGAGCCGCTGGTTCACCTCGGAGATGATC
>JAITKD010000017.1 GCA_031278575.1 Spirochaetaceae bacterium
TCCCTTGCCCTTTTTGTTATGGTGGGGATATTCCTCCTCATTATCACCGGGGACAGACAGGCCCGGGCCATAATCAACATATTCCGGCGCCGCAGTACCTTGTAAAGACCAAAGATACCGGTACATACCACGAATTTCACCAACCATTACAAACATTTTTCGGGGTCAGACCTCTCCCGGTCGCCTGGGGTCAGGCCGCCCTACTCACCGGGGGCAGGCCGCCTCAGTCCTGAAGGCTAAACTTGACCCGGCATTCAGGGTTTGCCTGTTTCAGAACAGACCTTTCCCCGGGGAGTTTTCGGGTTGGGGTGGGGAGGGAGGTTTATACGGAAGCCCGGCCGGATTCCCGCCGCTTATCCGGGGGCGGGGGCGGGGGGAAGGGGGAATATGAGGGAAAAAGCGGGGCGAATCGCCGTTTCCCCATACCGGGGTCTGACCCCAGTGTCCGTTTCCTCATACCAGGGGCTGACCCCATTGTCCGAATCCCCCCGTCCCGCTCCGGTCTCCTCCTCCGGCGGCTCCCCCTCCAGTATCCGCGACGCGTACCGGTCTCCCCAGATATGCCCGATCCGGCCGTTCAGGCGGTTGTACCGTTGGGCAAACACCTGTTTCAGCCACTGCATGATAGCCGGAAGTTCCAGCCCGTCCGCCGGCTTAATATAGAACGTCAGCCAGTCATCCGCCAAACACAGCCCGCGAACCTCGAAGACAAACCGCAGGTTCGTCTCCCGGAACACCCGGGCGAACAACGCCAGGGCTTTGCGGCCGCGAAACAACGGTTCCCGGTTGTTGACGCGGGTACGGACTTCGTACCACGCGCCTTGTTTTAGTATCCGTAATGATCGCATAGATACTATATGCGCTTGACCGGCGTTTTGCTTTAGTAACGGGATCGGAAATTTCAAATTCCGCTTAAAATTTTTGCGGATCACGGTTAGGGTTTTCAGGCGGGCTTTTCAAACCCCGCGTCAGCCCCCGCCGCTCACTTCTTATGCCGCCGATCCAGCTCGTCCAGTACGTCTTGCACCGTTACCCCGGCGCGGGTCAGGAGGGCCGTGGCGAAATAGAACAGGTCCGCCGCTTCCCAGATGAGTTCTTCCCGGTTTTTGGCGGTACAAAGTTCCTCCGCCTCCTCCAACACCTTTTCCCGGACCAGCTCATCATCCAGGGTAGCGGTATAGGAACCGGGCCGGGGGTTCCTGAAACGCTCGGCGATGACGGCCTGGAGGAATTCGCCGGTATACCGGCGGTCCGTGCTGAAACAGGACCAGGACCCGGTGTGGCAGACCGGCCCGGCGGGCTCCACCGTGGCGAGCAGGGCGTCCCGGTCGCAGTCCGCCCGGAGCCGGAGGAGGGTCAGGGTATTCCCGGAAGTCTCCCCCTTCATCCAGAGTTTCCCCCGGCTCCGGCTGTGGAAACAGAGTTTCCCCCGGCGGAAGGTCTCGGCCGCCGCCTCCCGGTCCGCAAAGCCCGTCATCAGGACCTGGCCGTCCGGGGCCTGGGCTATCACCGGAATGGTGTCAGTCACCCACTTGAGGGAACGGACAAAGGCTTCGGCCAGGTTCACCGTACCGGTGTACAGGGCCATGCCGAGCTGGACATCGCAGTTCAGGGCGGCAAGGGCCTCGATTTCTTCCAGGGAAGCAACTCCCCCGGCAACGGTGATCCTTGAGGCAACCGCCTCCCGCAGGGCCCTAACCGGCGCCAGGTCGATGCCCGTCATGGTCCCCTCCCGGTCCACGTTGGTAAAGAGGAATTCCCCGGCCAGGGCTTCCGCGGCTTTGGCGGTTTCCAGCAGGTCAAGGCCCGTGGGGGTTTTCCAGCCGTCCGCCACGATTTCATAGCCCCCTTGGGGGCTCCCCCCTTGGGGGGAAGTCCGGGCGTCTACCGCGAGGATCACCCGCTCCCGGCCTATTTTACGGGCCGTCTCCTCCAGTAAGGGGATCTGCAGGCCGAATTCCCCCCCGTCTATACCGGCGCCCCGTTTCCCCGGGTCCCGGAGGGCCGCGGAACCGAGGATGATCTTCTTCGCCCCCAGGCTCACCAGTTCCCGGGCCTGTTCCGGGGTTTTGATCCCCCCGCCCACCCGGCATTCGGCCTTACGGAGCAGGGGTTTGATCAGATCCCGGTTGGACCCCGTGCCCATGGCCGCGTCCAGGTCTATCACCGCCACTTCCCCGTAACGGTCGAATTCCCTTGCCAGTTCCGGGGCGTTATCCCGCTGCAGTACCCGTTCCGCCCCCTGCCTGAGCTGAACCACCTTTCCATCCTGTACATCTATCGAAGCAATTACCATCGGACTACTACTCCCTTGGATTCGGCGTATTGTTTTATCTCCCGGATCGTGGTCTTCCCAAAATGAAGCAGGGAAGCCACCAGGGCGGCGTCGGCATTGCCCCAGTGGTCGTTTGCCGCCTCCGGGGGCAAAAGGACGTTGGCGATCTGATCCAGGGTTCCCGCGCCCCCGGAGGCGATCACCGGCACCCCCACGGCATCCAGGATGGTCCGGGTCAGTTCCAGGTCATACCCCGCGCCGGTACCGTCGGCGTCGATGGAGTTGAGGAGGATCTCCCCCGCCCCCAATTCCACGGCCTGTCTGGCCCACTCCACCGCGTCCAGGCCCGTATCCTCCCGGCCGCCGTGGGAAAAGGCGTGCCAGACGGCGCAGGCCCCCGGTCGGGAAACCCGCTTGGCGTCTATCGAGAGAACCACGCACTGGCTCCCGTAGGCCCGGGCCATTTCAGCAAGGAGGCGCGGGTTTCGCAGGGCCGCGGTGCAGACCGAAACCTTGTCCGCCCCGGCGTTCATGGCGTCCCGCATATCCGCCGCCGACCGGATCCCCCCGCCCACGCAGAGGGGAATGAAGACCTCCGCCGCCACCTGCCGGACCACTTCCAGCAGGGTCGCCCGGCTCTTGTAGGAGGCCCCGATATCGAGGAAGGTGAGTTCGTCCGCCCCGTCGTCATTGTACCGCCGGGCCAGTTCCACCGGGTCCCCGGCATCCTGGATGCCCTTGAATTTGATCCCCTTTACCACCCGGCCGTCGTCCACGTCCAGGCAGGGGATGATCCGTTTAGCCAACATCGCGATAATCCTTGGGGGTGTTTTTTGGACCGGCCGCCCGGTTACCGGTTACCCTAAAAAAACCCATGGCCGGCCTCCGCCCAGTTTTTCAGCAGTTCCAGTCCCCGATCCCCGGACTTTTCCGGGTGAAACTGCACCGCCGACAGGGCGCCCCGCTCCACCGCGGAGCAGTACCGGAGGTAATATTCCGCCTCGGCGGCCACCACGCTTTCTTCCCCCGGGGCGGCGTAATAGGAATGTATATAGTAGAAAAACGAATGAGCCGGAAGGCCCCGGAACAGCCGGGAATTCCCCCTGGTTTCGGTACGGTTCCAGCCTATCTGGGGGACCTTGCGGCCGGGAAACCGTTTTACCGTGCCCGGCACCACCCCCAGGCCCCGCACGGGCCTTCCCTCCACCGGGGGGGCCTCCTCGGATTGGTCAAACAGGAGCTGCAGGCCGATGCAGATACCCAAAAAGGGCTTGTCCGCCTGAATCCACCCCCGGATCGCCCCGTCGTACCCGGATTTTTCCAGGCTGGCCATAGCGGTGGCAAAGTGGCCGTCCCCGGGAAAGATGATCCCTTCATAGGGTGAGGCTCCGGGGCCCTTGCCGGGACCGGCCAGTTCTTCGGGGCCCCGGACAAAACGGGCGGGAACGCCCAGCCGCTTGAGGGCGTTCATCACCGAACCGAGGTTGCCCGCCCCGTAATCCACCACCCCGATCACGCCAGGAGCCCCGGGTTCAGGGCGCCGGGGGTTTCCAGTAAACCCTTGGTGGAGGGGATGCTGTCCGCCGCCCGGGGGTCGATCTCGCAGGCATCCCGGAGGGAGCGGGCCGCGGCCTTAAAGAGGGCTTCGATCTTGTGATGATCGCTCCGGCCCCGGAGTATGTCCAGGTGCAGGGCGATTCCCGCGGTTTGGGTAAAACCCTCCCAAAAGTCCTCCACCGTGTCGGTCTGGAAGGATGCAACCCCGAAGCCTCCCCCGGAAACCAGGGGTACGGCCGAAAGCTCCCCCCGGAAAACCAGGAAGGCCCGGCCGGAGAGGTCCACGGCGGCCCGGGCCAGGGTTTCGTCCATGGGGAAGATGCAGCTCCCCACCCGGCGGATACCCCGCTTATCCCCCAGGGCCCGGGCCAGACAGCCGCCCAGGACTATCCCCGTGTCCTCCACCAGGTGGTGCTGATCCACCTCCAGATCCCCCGCGGCCCGGATGTCCAGGTCAAAGAGGCTGTGCCGGGCAAAGGCGGTCAGCATGTGGGTCAGAAATCCGATGGGGTAGTCCAGTTTCGCCTCCCCCCGGCCGTCCAGATTCAGCCGGATCCAAATCTCCGTTTCCTTTGTCCTCCTCGTGATTTCCCCGATTCTCCCCATGACCGCTCCTTTGGCGCCCGGCGCCGCTTTACAGTACCACCTTCCGCAGATCGTATTCCACAATATCCCCGGCGCCGAGTTTCTTCAACCGGGGGATCAGGCCGGGGATATCGCCTTTTTTTACGGCGATCTTCACCGCGTAGCCTTCGTCGCCGTAGAGGGGCGCCACCGTGGGGCTCCGCATGGCGGGGAGCCCGGAGACAAGTTCGGCGAACCGGCATTTCGCCACGTTCATCTCCAGTAACACCCGGTCCCGACCGTCCAGAACCGCCTTAACAAGCATGGCCAATTCCTCTATCCGGCCTCTTTTTTCCCTATCCGCCAGGGCCGCCCGGGAAGCCACAAACCGGGTGGAAGATTCCAGGAGGGTGGCGATGATCCGCAGGCCGTTGTCCTTGAGGGTCTGCCCCGAGGCGGTGTTATCGATGATCATATCCGCGTCATCCGGGGGGAACACCTCGGTGGCCCCGTAGGTCCGGAGGATACGGAACCGATACCCCGATTTTTTAAGCCATTCCTCCGCCAGGTTGACGTATTCGGTGGCCGCCACGATCCGCCGGTTTTTCAGGTCCCCTTCTTCCAGCCTCGCGGGGATCGCCGCCACGATGCGGACCCGGTCAAAGCCCAGGTCCAGGATATCCTCCACCCCGGCCCCGCTTTCCCGGATCCAGTCCAGGCCGGTAAAGCCCGCGTCGTGGCTCCCCAATTCCAGCAGTTCCCCCACGTTCTGGGGCTTCATGATCTTCCCGTCCAGCCAGTCCGCCCCAATAACCGGCCGGTAGGTCCGGTCCGCCAGGGATATGGGGAACCCCGCCTCCTCAAAAAGCCGGGAAATATTGTCGAAGATCCGCCCTTTGGGAATCAAAATCCGCAGTTTCTCCATATATACTCCAAAAAAAGCCGCGGACCCGGAAGCCAATCCCGAACCCACGGCTCAATTACCGCGCAAAACGCCGGATCCTAGGCTTCCCCTAAAACGTGTCCCTGATGGTGCTGATAGTACCCAAAAATCCGGTTCATGTTTCCCCCCGCTAACTTCCTGAATTCCAGGTGAGGATCACCCGTTCCCCTTTAATTAGGAAGGGGGGAGCGCTATGGGTCCCCCAAAGGAACCGCGATACCCCCTAAAAAGCCGTTTTTGACGCGGCTCCCCCTCGCTCCAGCCTCCTCGGGCTTCGCCCTGCGGTGGCTTCCGCTGCCCCCACTCCTTTTTTCACGTGCCTAATCCGCAACCGGTTGACCGTGGGGGGCGTCCCCGGAACGGGATGGTTGAGACGGCCGCGTCTAAGGAAGCACTGATTTATTCAATCGAGAATTCGCCAACTACGTTGGCGCAATCGGCGCTCCTTTAACGTTGTATTTGCGCAATGAAATGAGCAAATACATTAGGGAACCGCGATGAGCGTCAAGTTAATCAGCGTTTCCCTAACTGATTTGAGCATACAAGATATTCGATAAATGTCAATAGCGCCGCCCAGGGGCAGAGTTTACCTTTAACGGCCTATAATTGCCGAAAAAACCGCCGTATACGAAGCGCGCAAGGGATTGGAGGGGTGCGAAGCAGCCCCGGCGCGTAACGCCGGGGCCGGAGCGGAGCGGAGCCCCGGAAAGCCCGGTTTCCGGCGCTTGCGCCGGAAATGCGCCCCTATTACCGGGAAAATCCTGGTAACGGTAAAACCGCTGCGCCCAGGGGCAG
>JAITKD010000021.1 GCA_031278575.1 Spirochaetaceae bacterium
CCGACTTGGTCATGTGTTTTGCCCGTGAAGCCGCATCGAGATGCTCTTCCAATTCGTAGGACAGCCGCGCTGTAGTCATAGATTTCCTCCTCTGCTAATACAGAGTGTAATACAAAAAAGAAATATAGTCAAGTAGAATTTCCCGCTAGACCGGTAATTTTTGAGGCTCCGCTCCCAAGGCGTGGGCGGCTTTTTCCCCGGCGGTGGTACCGGCGATGATCGCCGCCGGCGCCCCGGTAATATGGGCGGCGAGGTTTTTCGCGGCTTCGGCGATATCCTCCGCGGTCAGGGCAATAAGGCGGCGGAGGTTCCGCTCCCGGTGGAAATCCTCCACTCCGGAGAGGAAACGGAAAAAGTCGATAAATCCCTTTTCCGCGCCGGTCCGGGGCCGGGTTTCTCTGGAATAGGCTCCGATGATGGTCCGTACCAGGGATTCTTCGTCCGCCTGTTGGGCCGCGGCCTTCCCTAGGATCGGGCCGATAACTTCCAGAGACCGCCCGGGATTGGGATCCCGGTAGGTAGAAAAAGAAAAAACCTTTTCCCGGCTATTCGGGTGGGCGGAGGCGTCATAAGCCCCCCCCCGCATCCGAATATCCTCAAAGAGGGGGCCGGTGGAAAGCCAATGGGCAAGGGCCCCCTCCGCCGCCGCCGCCGGAGACAAAAAGGACGCGGCGGGCAGGGCCAAAGAGGCAAAACCGACCTGAAGGGAAGGGGAAACAAACACTTCCGCCGCCGGGGGATTTTTCCCGCCGATCAGGGCAAAAAAGGGCTCGGCGTCCCCGGCGGCGGGGTTCCGGGGCCGGGGGGGGCCGAAGGGGCAAAGCCGCTCCGCCGCCCCCCGGAGGGCTTCGGGGAGGGATTCCCCGGAACCGCTGAGGTTCAACAGGAGCCCCCCCGCGGCGATCCGGTCCCGGAGGGAGGTCAGGGTACGGCCGATCTCCTCGGTATCCAGTTCCGCCAGGGTATGGATAAACGTGAGTTGCTCCAGGCCGTCCCAGAGCTCGGCTATCGCGGTGGAACGGGAAAAACACCGGCCGGATCGGCAGGAAACATACCCGTGCCCCCCCGGGGCCAGGCTTGCGTCCATATCGTTTTTCGTTTCCAAAACCAGATCCCGGATCCGGCGGAGGTCGGAAAAGTCCGCCTCCCGGATAAGACGCAGGGTCAGATCCAGGGCGGGAAAAAATTTCCCCTCCAGGGCTTTGAGGCGATAGACCAGCCAGTCCCGGCCGGAGAGGTCCAGAATCCCTGAGGGAGTGGCCAGGGACCGGGTACCGGTGAGGGAGGAACCGGTATGGAGCATAGTATGTAAGCCCCCGGCGGTACGGGCGAGGAGGCTCGATACCTCCCCATAGTCCCGGCCGGGAAGGCCCACGGAAATCACGGCATCGGAAAAAAAGGGCAGCCAGGGGTAATCCGCCGGGGTAAGTACGTCCAGGGGAAAAGCCAGGTCCCCGTAGAGAATGCCGTTGGTAAAAACCCCGTGGGTAAGGGCCGGTATTCCCCGGGCGTCCCGGAGTTCCCGGGGAACAGTTTCAACCTCCCCGGAAAGGTCCTGCCGGGAAAGGTGGGGGATCCGGGCCAGGGCTTCTTTCGTTTCCCCCTGGGTCTGGAGCCTTTCAAGTTCCGCGTTCTTTTCCTTTATGGCCCGGCGTTCTTCCCCGGAGAGGGCCTTTTCTTTTTGGGCCAGGGCCCCGGTTAAGGCGGCTTCCTTTTTTTCCAGGTAACCCGGTTCAGGCTCCACCAGAACCAGGGCCCGGTGGGGGTTATCCAAAAGGTATTTTTGGATAAGGGCTTCAAAAAACCCTTCTTCCCGGGCGATCCGTTCTTTGAGGGCGGTAAAAAACGGGACAAAGAGGAGGCTTTCCCAGGGTTTTTTCCCGTGGAGCCAACCCCGGAAGGACCGCTGGAGCCATACCAGGGAGAAGGGCCCCCCGGAACGGCGTATCTCCCGGTTGGAGAATTCCAGGGAGAGGAGGGCCGCCTCAATTTCTTCCCGGGGAATGCCTTCCCGGACCAGGCGGCGCAGTTCCCCCAGGATCAGGGCCTCCACCGCGGCTCCCCCGTCCTGTCCGCCTAATTCTTCCCGGCCCTTTACCCCCCGGAGCCCTGCCGCAAAGAGGGTTTCCCGGATTTCATTTATCAGGCCCGTAACCGGGCTTAGATCCTCCCCCAGGCCGGATTCGACCAGAGCCCGGGTCAGGGGGGAACCGTCGTGGCCCAGGAGGATCTCCGTAAGTACCGATAGGGTCATGGATTCGGCGGGATCCGCGGCGTCGCCGCAGCGCCAGGAGAGGAAGGCCGTGGTTTTTTGCTCCCCCCCGGCGGGGCAGGGAACCCGGATGGTCCGGGGCTTATCCCAGGGGGCCGCCCGGGGTACGGGGGGAACGGCCTTTCCCGGGGGGAGCCGGGAGAGGAAGCGTTCATCCAAAAAGGCAAGCTGTTTTTCCGTGGGGATGTTACCCGCGAGGAATATCCGGCAGTTCGCCGGGGAGTACCGGGTCCGGTGGAATTCCTTTAAACCCTCCCAGGTCAGGCCGGGGATCGATTCCGGGTCTCCCCCGTATTCAAGGGCATAGGGGGTGTCGGGGAGTACCCCCTTGACGGACCAGAGTTCGGCATAGGCGTCCAGGGAGGAATAGGCCCCCTTCATCTCATTGTACACCACCCCGGTGATCTGTAAGCCTCCTGACGGGGATGATGGTCCCCCCGGCGCAAACGACAACCGGTGCCCCTCCTGCATAAACGTCCATTCCGAAAGGAGGGGCCGGAATACCGCGTCCCCGTAGACGGCCATAAGGTTAAAGTAGTCGTGCTCATTGACGGAACTGGCGGGGTACAGGGTTTTATCGGGAAAGGTCCAGGCGTTAAGGTAGGTCTGGAGGCTGCCCTGGGCCAGGACCAGGAAGGTGTCCTTTAAGGGGTAGTTTTCCGAGCCGCAAAGAACCGAATGTTCCAGGATATGGGCCGCCCCGGTGGAGTCCTCCGGGGTGGTGGCAAAACCAAAGGCAAAGAGGTTTTCCGGATCTTCGTTTAAGACATGGAACACCTCGGCCCCGCTTTTCCGGTGCCGGGCCCAGATACCGGCTGCCGCCAGTTCCGGAAGATCGGCCAATTCCACAATTTCAAAACCGCTGTCCGAAAACGGTCCCGCCCGCAATGTTGTACTCATACGACATCCTCATCATCCAGAAGTATAATCCGGCCTTCCTCCCGGTTCAGCCTGAACCAGCCGAGGAAATCCCGGGCCGCCGCATCCGCCTCCGCCTTGGGAACCGGGCCGGTAAGTTCCGTTTCTTCCCGGATCATCTCCCGGCGGTTGGCGGACAGGTTGGCGTATATTTTTTCGGTAAACTCCCCGGAACGGCCCTTGAGGAGGAGGACGATATCCCGGTTGGACATGGACCGGAGTTTTTCTTGAAGGGGCCGGTCGTCGGCGCGGATCACGTCCTCCAGGGTGTAGAGCCGCTCCTTTATATTCCGGCCCAAACCGGGGTCTTTGTCCTCCAATTCCCGCAAAAGCCGGTCCCCAAAGGAGAGGTCCGAGGATTTGAGGATCGCCGTCAGGGCCCCCATACCGTCAACTCTCAGGGTTTCCTTCCCGCCGCCGCCTATGGTCCGGGCCTTTTCCCGGAGGGCCGCCGCCACCCGTTCCAGGACCTCCGGGGAGGTTTTGTCCAGATGGGCGATCCGGCGGAGGATCTCGGGTTTCCGGTCCGCCGGGGTGTGGGTCAGTACGGCGGCGCTTAATTGGGGGGTAAGGCGGGAGAGGACCAGGGCGAAAACGCCGGGGGATTCTTCCCGCAAAAGCAGGGCGATCTGTTCCCCGGAGAAATCCTCCAAAAAGCCGAAGGGATTTTCTTTGCTTTCCGGGACCGCCCGGGAGAGGTAGGTCTCGCCCTGGCCGGGACCAAAGGCGGCGTATAAAAGCCGGCGGGCGGTTTCCACCCCCCCGGAGACGCTCCCGGAAAAACGGCAGGCCGAATCCAGGAGGGAACGGAATTCCCCCAGAACAGACTCCGCCTCTTCGGCGCTGATCCCCCGGATAGAGGCAATTTCTTTGGAAATAAGCTCCACCTGGTCCGCTTCCAGCTTGGAGAGGATCCCCGCGGCCTCGTCCCCGCCGATGAGGATGAGAAATTTAGCCGCCCGGCGGTATTTAGAGTCCCCTTCTTGGGGCGGGAGAGGGGGCCTTTGCGGAAGAACGCCGGGATATCCGGTCTTAAGCAGTCCCTTACCCGGGGCGGCTTTGGATAGATCCCCCCCCGGAACCGCTCCTTTTTCAGGGGGGTCCTTTTTTTGCAGGGTATGTTGATATGCCGAAACGCCCCGAAGGCCGGTATACCCCGGAGTCTTATTCCTGTCTTTCAGCTTGCCAATCCTCCTCTTTTATCTTACGATATTTTATAAGCGGGGAAAAGCCCCTGGATATTCCCGGGTAAGGCGGCCGCTTTATCCGGGATATGGCAGCGGGACGAAATTTAGAAAAAATTATCACAAATTTATTGACACGCTATATTAAGTGGAGTAATTTAAATAATTACTACTAATATTCTTAAAAAAGTACAAACAAAGGCTGGTAGACTGTACAATAATATCGTTTTGCATGATTCTCTGCCAGGAGATATAAAGGGCAGAATCGATGGTCAATCAATTCTTTCATAGCAACGTTTTTATGGAACGGGAGAATTACTCCTGCCTGGAACGGCCCCGCTTGGATCTCCTTTTTGAACAGGCGGTCCGGAAGCCCCTGGTCATGGTGATTGCCGGGGCAGGATACGGCAAAACCCAGACGGTCTATTCCTTTGTGCGAAAGTGTAACGTGATGACCGCTTGGATGCAGCTTTCCCCCCAGGACAATTATCCCTGGCGTTTTTGGGAAAATTTCATCCAGGCGGCGGCCTTTAACGATGAGGAAACCCGGTACAAGCTGGCCCATACGGGGTTTCCCGAAACAAAGCGGCAGTTTGACCGGTATTTATCCATCCCCCGGCAGGTCGTGGATTCGAACCGCAAATATATTTTCGTATACGATGACTTCCACCTGATCCAGGATAAAAAGATCCTTCAATTCATGGAACGGTCCCTTGCCAGCCCCTTTCCCAGTATTACCTCCATCCTTATTTCCCGGACCGAACCGGCCCTGGACCTGGGGAACATGGAAGCGCTGGGCAGGGTGTCCCGAATCACCGAGATTGACCTCCGGTTCAGCCAGGAGGAGATCCACGCCTATTGTACGATGCAGCACATCAGCCTGGGGGCCGGGGGGCTGCCGGAACTGTACCGGGACAGCGAAGGCTGGGCTTTTGCCATCCACCTGGTGGGGCTCTCCATCAAAAGCGGCAGCGCCGCCATGGATTA
>JAITKD010000254.1 GCA_031278575.1 Spirochaetaceae bacterium
AGCACTGATTTATTCAATCGAGAATAAATCGGCGCTACTTTAACGTTGTATTTGCGCAATGAAATGAGCAAATACATTAGGGAAACGCGATTAGCGTCAAGTTAATCAGCGTTTCCCTAGATTTCACTCAATAATTCTTGTACATATTGATTAGAGGGATACACGGAAAGGGATCGTTGAAGCCACAACCGGGCCTCTTTGGTGTTTTTCTGCTGTAAATAGGCATACCCTATGGCGGAACACACGTTAAAACGATCGTCCTTCTGCAGTCTTGTATCAAAATTATTCAGAATATCCTCCATCATTTGTATACCCCGTTTTAAATTATTAAAGGGGGAGGGGGCGTAAACCCACCGGGAAGCCATCAGAATTTGGGCCGCGGTGTTCCCCGGATCCAGGGCCAGGGCATTTTTTGCATACCGTTCCACGTCAAGGCCGTAGCGCATAACGTAACCCACCGATTGGATTGAACAGGATTGGGACAGGTTTTCCGCCAGCATCACCCACGCCGGGGAAGAGGCTGCTATATCCAGGGACCGCCGGGCCTGGACCATCCCCTCCTCAAACCGGGCCAGGGCATCATCTTTCCAGGCTTCGTCTTTCCGGGCGTCGTAAAGGTAAACCCGGCCCATCATGTATTCACACCGGGACAGCATAAGATAAAGCCCCTGCCCGGACAGGCTTTCTTCAGCCCGGCGTTTTACCTCACGGTAGAGGGGAACCACTTCATCCGCCTTGAGCTTTTGCTCGTAAACGGCATCCCGAAGGGGTAAAAACCATTCGGGAATAGGGTCGGCATATATCGTAAAATCAAGGATACAAAAAAAGGCCGCTAAAATATGTTTTTTATTGAAAATCATCCTCCTTTATCATATCACAATCCGCTAAGGATTATCCAGTTCTTTTATCCAATATCAGGTAAATTTACTTTTTAATAGGGCAAAAAATTTTTCCGCTTCTTCAAGGTCCTCCACGGGTTTTTCCTCTTCATGGTAAGCGATAAGATGGGGGGGAATTTCCGCCAAAAAAGGGGAGGGGGCGCAGTCGACGGTGTTTTGCAGCCTCCGCCGTTTCAGGCAGCTTGAGATAAAGAGCTTGTCCCTGGCCCGGGTGATGGCCACGTAAAAAAGCCGCCGTTCCTCTTCGACATCCCCCCCCCCGTCCTCAAGGCTCCGTTCATGGGGGATAATACCCGCTTCCGCGCCGGCGATAAACACCACGGGAAATTCCAGGCCCTTGGAGGCGTGGATGGTCGAGAGGTTCACCTTTCCCCGGCCCCCTTCCGTATCGGCGCTGTTTTCATCGTTCCGGGTGATAAGGCTTATCCGGTTGAGGTACGGATACAGGGTAGGGTCCGGGTTGTCTTCATCGGTTTCCCAGGTTTCTATGGAATTGATGAGGCTTTCGATATTGAGGAATTTCCACCGGGCCATTTTGTCGTTTTTACGGTATTCCGTAACCAGGTAGGACCAGTAATCAATGGTTTCTACCAGGGCCCGCACCTTTTGGGAGAGCCGCCAGCCCTTGCCGGAGGCCGCCCCCAGGATTTCGGCTTTAAAAGATTCGATAAGGGTCATAAATCCGTCGATTTCCGCCCGGCCCTTATCCCCGGTTTCGGTTCCCGGGTCCTGAAAGAGGGGGATCGCGGCATGGCGGAGGCGGCCCATGGCGTCCCAGAGGGAAGACCGGTTTTTCCGGGCCAGGCCGGTAACGGCGGCGATCAGGGCCTTGCCGATCCCCCGCCGGGGGGTGTTGATTATCCTGAGGAGGTTCACGTCGTCGTCGGGGTTGGCGATTACCCTGAGATAGCTCAGGATATCCTTGATCTCCTTGCGCTGAAAAAAACTCGTTCCCCCCGAAACCCGGTAGGGGATGTTTTCCGAGAGAAATGCCTCCTCAATGCTCCGGCTCAGGGAGTTGGTCCTGATGAGGACCCCAAAATCATCGTAGGTGCGTTTTTCCCGAAGCAGGAGGTCCCGTATCCGGGAGGCGATAAAATCCCCCTCCTCACTTTCGTTTTGGGGGTGAAAAAGTTCGATGGGTTTTCCCCCCCCGTTTCCGGACCAGAGGGTTTTTTCCTTGCGGTTGGCGTTGTGGGAAATCACCCCGTTCGCCGCCTCCAGGATGGTGGTGGTGGAACGGTAGTTCTGTTCCAGTTTGATTTCCCGGGTACCGGGAAAATCCCGTTCAAAATTGAGGATGTTTTCGTAATTCGCCCCCCGCCAGGAGTAAATGGACTGATCGTCGTCCCCCACCACGCAGACGTTCCGGTCCGCCAGGAGCTTCATCAGCCGGTATTGGATAAAACTCGTGTCCTGGAACTCGTCCACCATGATATACCGGTAACGGCGGCGGTATTTTTCCAGGGTTTCCGGGGAGGTTTCAAAAATTTCAATGGGCAGGACCAGGAGATCGTCAAAATCCAGGGCGTTAAAGAGCTTTAACCCGTGCTGATACTCCCGGTAAACCGGCTCAAATCCCCCCCGGGCCAGGGGATCGTTTTTTTCGGCTAAATCTTCCCACCGGAACCGGCCGATTTTGATGTTGGAAAAAAGCTGGCCCAGGGCATACAGATCCACCCCCTCCGGGGAAATCCGCACTTCCCGAAGGCTGTCCTTGATAAGCTGGAGCCGGTCGGTTTCATCATAGATCGAAAAATTCTTCCGGTACCCCAGGGTTTCTATTTCTTCCCGGAGGATCCGTACCCCAAAGGCGTGGAAGGTACTCACCGTGAGGTTCTGCAGCTTCTTCCCGGTCAGTTCCTTGACCCGGCTTTCCATTTCCCGGGCGGCCTTATTGGTAAAGGTGAGGGCCAGGATGGCTGATTGGGGGATCCCCGTTTCCAGCATATGGGCGATCCGGTAGGTGATAACCCGGGTCTTCCCCGAACCGGCCCCGGCGATGATCAACACCGGCCCTTCTATGGTTCTTACCGCGTGGATCTGGGGCCCGTTGAGTTCCGCTTCAAAGTTGAGTTTGGTCATAGCCCTTAAATTTTTTTGATGAAAAAATGGAGCCCCCCGATCCCCAGGAGTACCACGGCGGTAACGATGGCCCCGGCGGCAAGAACCCCCAGGGTTACCGCGGCCATGGTCCGCCCCTTCCCCAATCCCAGCACCCAGGCCCCCAGGGTACCGGTCAAGGCGCCGGTTACGGGCAGGGGCACCGCCACAAAGGCGGCGACCCCGAGCCACCCCCATCTTTCCACCCCCCGTTTGAGTTTCCCCCGGGCCCGCTCCACAAAACGGCCGAAAAGCCCGTGGTACCAGGCCATTTTAAGGAAAAGCCGGTGCAGGGTAGAAAGAAACAGCCAGCAGGCCGGAGCGGCGAGGACGTTTATCCCCGCCGCGAAGGGGTAGGCCCAATACCAGGGTATACCCTTTGCCAAGGCAAAGGGTATACCCCCCCGGAGTTCCGATATGGGTAGAAATGACAAAAAGGCGGTCCACAGCAGGATCGTCAGGGTGTTCATACCCCCAGCTTACCAGAATAAACCCGCCTCGGCTAGCGGGGCTGGTTTTGAAACCAGTCGAAATCCGGTAAAAGATAACAGACAGATTGACAAATCCCCCCGCTATCCTTTAGTATCATAAAACCCTGCCGTCTGGGGCGAACATCAGAACATCACAAGATAAGGAGAAAAGCATGATCAACCCCGCGACAATCTGCCGGTTGGCATCCTGTGTATTTCTGTCTTCTATAATTACCCACCCCTGCACGGATCCATAAGGAGTCATGGAAAGACCGCGTTAAAAAAACCGTTTATAAAAACATCCTCCTTTTCTGGGCGAGGATATCCGTCGGCCAGCGATTAAAGCGGAAAAAATTATTACGTTTTGAGACGGATATTACCGATCACTGTAAT
>JAITKD010000171.1 GCA_031278575.1 Spirochaetaceae bacterium
ACGAGGTTCGTTCTGTAAGGAAATTATTTAACTGTGGGGTCTACTACCATTTTTCGTGAGTATTTACTAATTCTAACCGCCCCAAGGGGCGGGGTATTAGACCCCACTGCGAATAAAGGAAATACAAAAGATGGAAAAGGGCAACCGCGTATAACGAGACTGTATGTGAGACCCGCCTTGCGGGTTTCACGCCGCTTCGGAGCCTAAAGGCCATCGGGGTTCCGTGCGGCCAGGTCATTCCGCCTTCACCGGATTCCGCAGAACCCCGATGTCCGGCTTACACGCCCCTCCTTTAGAGCCGCTTTAATGAACCGCTTTTTCGAGGGGCTCCGGTTCCGCGGCAACCGGCGGTTTTCCCGAAAGGGATATGTTTCCTTTTCTGCCGTCGGCGGTAAAAAGCGCGCCCCGGGGCCAGCCGCTTTCCAGGAGCAGCAGGGAAAGGGGATCTTCCAGTTCCTTTTGTATGGTCCGCCTCAGGGGCCTTCCCCCGAATTTGGGGTCCCAGCCCTTTTCGATAAGGATCTTCCGGGCCGCGGGAAGGACCCGGATACCGTAGCCCTGTTCCCCCAGGCGCCGGGACAGTTCCCCAATTTCTATATCGAGAATCGCTTCGATCTGTTTCATGTCCAGGGGATGGAACACCACCACGTCATCCACCCGGTTTAAAAATTCGGGGTTAAAAAGACGGCGGAGTTCCAACAGGGCCTGGGACTCGATTTCGCCCATGCTTAAAAGGCCGGACCCGGCGCCGAAACCCAGGCGGGAATCTTTACTGATCTCCCGGACCCCCGCGTTGCTGGTCATGATGATGACCGTATTGCGGAAACTCACCGTATGCCCCAGATTGTCCTTGAGTTCCCCCTCCTCCATGACCTGCAACAGCAGGTTAAACACATCCCGGTGGGCCTTTTCAATTTCGTCAAACAGCACCACCCGGTAGGGGTTCCGCCGTATCTTTTCGGTCAGAACGCCCCCTTCCTCATAGCCGATGTACCCCGGCGGGGCCCCCACCAGCCGGGAGGCGTTGTGTTTTTCCATAAAGTCCGACATATCGATACGGACCAGGGATTCCTCACTGCCAAAAAGGTATTCGGAAAGCCGTTTTGCCAGGAGGGTCTTCCCCACGCCGGTGGGCCCCAAAAAGATGAAGGACCCCATGGGCCGCCGGGGGGAGGAAACCCCCGCCCGGGACCGGCGTATGGCCGACGCGATGCGCCGTACCGCGTCATCCTGGCCGATTACCGCCCGGTGGAGTTCCGCCTCTATCATAAGCAGCCGCCGGGATTCCTGTTCCTCAAGGTGCATCAGGGGTATGCCGGTGGCCTCCGCCACTACCCGGCGTATATCCCCCTCGTCCACCAGGGCCCGTTCATTCCGGGACGCCCGTTCCCAGGCGATACGGACCGATTCCAGTTTGGCCTTGAGGCTCCGTACCCGGTCCCGCACCTCCGCCGCGTGTTCGTAATCCTGGGCGGATACCATGGCGCCTTTTTCCGCGGTAAGCTGAAGGATCTCCGCCTCAATACCGGCAACCTCCGGGGGCTGAACCACGTTTTCGAGTTTCCGCATGGCCCCCGCCTCGTCCAGAATATCAATGGCCTTATCGGGCATAAACCGGCCGATAAGGTAACGCTGGGCCAGTTTCGCCGCCAAATCCACCGCCCCCTGGGTGTAGTTTACCCGGTGATGGTCTTCATATTTTTTTTGGATACCCTTGAGTATTTCCACCGTATCTTCCAGGCCGGGTTCATCCACCAGGATCGCCTGGAAACGCCGTTCCAGGGCGGCGTCCTTTTCAAAGTGTTTCCGGTATTCCGCCAGGGTCGTGGCCCCTATGCACTGGACATCCCCCCGGGAAAGGCTGGGCTTCAGCATATTGGAGGCGTCGATAGTGCCTTCCGCGCCCCCGGCGCCGATGATGGTATGGATTTCGTCGATAAATAAAATCACGTTCCCGGCCTGGACGATCTCCTTCATGATCTTTTTGAGCCGTTCCTCGAATTCACCCCGGTATTTGGTGCCCGCCACCACGGAACCCATGTCCAGGGAAAGAATCCGCCGCCCCGTCAAGGCCTCGGGAACATCGCCGCTCACCAAAAGCTGGGCCAGGCCCTCCACGATGGCGGTTTTCCCCACCCCCGGCTCCCCCACCAGGACGGGGTTATTTTTTGTCCGCCGGGCCAGAATCCGCACCGCCCGGCCGATTTCCTTTTTCCGGCCCACCACAGGGTCCATTTTGCCGGCCCGGGCCTGGGCGGTTAAATCCCGGGAATATTCATCCAGGGTGGGGGTTAAGACGGGGTAGGAAGCGGGTTTTACCCGGGAGCCGTGGGAAGCCTTATGCTCCCCTTCCCGGTGTATATAATAGTTTTGATACCCGTCGGAAGCGGGAAATCCCCCGTCCCCCCGGGAATTGGGGGGCCGGGAAAACGTGGTTTGCACCACCACCCGCAGCATATCCGTATCCACCGCCCGTTCCTTGAGGTAGACCTGAACCGTGGAATCCTGCTCCCGCATGGCGGCAAAAAGCAGGTGTTCGGTTCCCAG
>JAITKD010000197.1 GCA_031278575.1 Spirochaetaceae bacterium
CTCCCGTATTGGACGATATCGCCGCAGGAGTAGACCTCGGCCTTGATAAAGCCCTTCTCAAAATCCGTGTGGATCACCCCCGCGGCCCGGGGGGCGTTGTCCCCGGCGTGGATGGTCCAGGCCCGGCATTCGTCGGAACCGGCGGTAAAAAAGGTCCGCAGCCCCAAAAGCCGGTAGGCCGCGTGAACCAGGGCGGTAAGGCCCGATTCTTTAAGCCCCAGTTCCTCAAGGAAGGCCTGTTTTTCCTCCGGGTCCCGGATCTCCGCCAGTTCCGCCTCGAATTTACCGGAGATCACCACCGCTTCGGATCCCTCCGCGGCGGCCCGTTTAGTAACCGCCCCGATATAGGGGCCGCCGCGGCCCCCGGCAAAGGCCCGGATCCCCTCCTCGTCCACATTACAGACATAAATCTGGGGCTTGAGGGTAATAAAGAAACAATCGTAAACCGCGGCCCGCTCGTCGCCGCTCAGGGGAACCGACCGGGCGGGGATGCCCTGTTCCAGGGCCGGGGCCAGCTTGTCCAGAACGGCCAGGGCGGTTTCGGCGGCCTTCTGATCCGCCTTGGCCTGTACCCGGAGGCTGTGCCGGAGCCGTTCCCGGCGTTTTTCCAGGGTATCCAAATCCGCCAGGGCTAATTCAATGTTGATCACCTCCATGTCCGAATCGGGATCCACCCGGTTATCCACATGGACGATGTCGGGGTCATCAAAACAGCGCACTACCTGGGCAATAACCCCCACTTCCCGGATGTGGGAAAGGAACTGATTCCCCAGGCCCTCCCCCTGGGAGGCCCCCTTTACGAGGCCCGCGATGTCCACAAATTCCACCGCCGCGGGGATGGTCTTCCGGGGCTTAAAAATATCCGCCAGGGTAAGAAGCCGCTCGTCCGGTACGTCCACGATACCCACATTGGGGTTAATCGTACAAAAGGGGTAGTTCGCCGCCTCCGCCGGGGCGGAACTTAGGGCCGAAAAAATAGTGGACTTGCCCACATTGGGGAGTCCCACAATACCGCAGTTAAGTGCCATGGTTCTATTGTACGGACCGGCCCCGCCGGGGTCAACCGGCCGCCGAAGGGGGGGCTTTACCCGGTCAACCGGTTACGGATATACACCGTGAAAAAAAGGAGTGGGGGCAGCGGAAGCCACCGCAGGGCGAAGCCCGAGGAGGCTGGAGCGCGGGGGAGCCGCGTCAAAAACGGCTTTTTAGGGGGGGTATCGCGGTTCCTTTGGGGAACCCATGGCGCTCCCCCTCCGTAACGTGTTGACCGTGGGGGGCTTTACCGCCCCGCCGCGGCCTGAAACCCCCTTGGGGGGCCTGGGGCGTACATCCCTTGATATTTAACCCGGCAAATATTATTAATAATATTATGGCTAGTATGCTTTCGCCCTATCGTCTTGGTAAAGCCCGGGATTTATACAATCTTTTTACTGTTTTTAATTCCTTTTCGTGGTCCTTATTAGCGGGGAATATCATTACCCTCTTTGCCCTGAGAATGAACGCGTCTTCCACCATAATAGGGCTTCTCAATGCCTTGATATATGTGTCTTTCTTTTTCCTTCCCCTGGGGAAACTCCTGGCAAAGCGTTTTTCCATCATCCGGATCTACAGTATTGCCTGGCTGATCCGGACCATCGTCATGATCCCCCTGGTTTGCGCGCCCTTTGCGGTTTCCGCCGGCAGACATGATCTTGCTATGGCCCTTACCCTTCTGGGGGTTTTGGCCTTCCATATCTGCCGGGGGATCGGTATGATTGGGAACAACCCGGTGCTGAACTACCTGGCCGTAGGTCCCGACCGGGGCAGTTATATGACCCAGATCCAGGTTATCAACAGCGCCGTGGGGATGTTCGCCGGGTTTATCATCGCCATAGTCCTGGGACGGGATCCGCCCCTCTTTCTCTACTCGATTCTCATCATATTGGGTGTTGTGGGGGGAATTCTCAGCAGCTTCCTCGTGAATCGTATTCCGGAGCCGGAAGGCCCCGAAGGGGAAGCCTCGGCCGATTTTTTTAATATGCTCCGGGAGTCCTTTTCCAAGGCTTCTTTCCGGCATTTTATGGTCATATTGTTTTTGGTCGCCCTGGTTTCCGCCATTGCCCGGGCCTTCCTCGTGGTGTACAGCCGGGAAGTGTTTTCCCAGGGGGACGGTATGGTTTCCCTGTATTCGGTCTTCGGGGGCCTGGGGGTCCTGATGGCGGGGCTGGCCATCAAATTCCTCGTGGACCGGATAGGGGTCAAGCCGATTTATCTGGTTTGTACCATTATCGGATTCGCGGGGATGATCCCCATCGTGTTGTTTCCCCGGGGGGCGGTAGAAAATCTTTCCACGGTGATCCTTTTCCTGAGTTTTTTGCATTTCGTCGTGAATTTTGGGTTTCTGGGCGCCGAAGGGATCGCCCAGACCTATTTTTTGGCCCTGGTCCCCGCGGAGTATATGCTGAACATGGGGATCGTCTACTTTTTTGTCTTTGGTATTGCCGGGGCGGGGGGGTCTTTTCTGGCGGGCCTGTTTTTGGATGTCTTCAGCGCTGTGGGGATCTCCGCGTTTACCGCTTATAAAATTTTGTATATCCTCCTCATCGGTATTACCGCCCTTATCCTGGTAATGCAAAAAAGCCTCGTGGCCCTGGGTTCCCTCCCCTTCCGGGGCGCCATGGAGGTGATGTTCTCTTTTCGGGACCTCAGGGCCATTACCCTCCTGGACAAACTCAACAAAACCAATGACGGGGAGGAGGAAGAGGCCCTCCTGGGGGCCCTCCATGATACGCCGTCCCAATTATCCATACAGGGGCTTTTGGATCGGGCAAAATCTCCCCGGCTTTCCACCCGCAGTGAGTCCCTGCGGGCCCTGGAAACATTGGATGCCCTGAATGAAGACGCCGAAAAGGCCCTCATCAACGATACCATCAACAATCCCTATACCACCGCCTGTATTTCCGCCCGGATCCTGGGGAACCATCGGGTCTATGCCGCCATTCCCATTTTGAGGGAATTGGCCGGTTCCCACGACTATATGCTGGCCGGGGAGGCGATCATTGCCCTGGCAAAACTCAAGGACGAGGCCTTCCGCCCCGAAATAGAACGGATAATCCTTAACACCAAAAACCCCCGGCTCAAAATAATGGGGGTGGAGGCCTTTGGGATCTACGGGGCCCCCAAGTTCCTTCCGCTGCTTCTGGACATCCTCAAGG
>JAITKD010000198.1 GCA_031278575.1 Spirochaetaceae bacterium
GGGAATGGTTAACGTGGTGGTGCCGCCGGTGGTAGCTATGCTCAACGGAACCGCGGCCTTGCCGTCAGGGGAAGCCATCTGCATGGATGCGGGCGGTGACGGCGGGACGGTTATGCTCTTTATAAGCGTAACGGTCGCCCCTGAAAGCGTTGCGGTATTCTCATCGTAGGACTTCACTATACCGTTGTAAAGAGTCTGGGCATCCTTCTCGGCCTGGGTTAAGGGGTTATCGTCTCCGTCTTTATCATCGCTTTCATTATCAGTGGTCCCCTTAAATATCCCCACCGTGGGGTTGGGACAGCCAAATAAGACCAGCAATGCCATCAGGAACAAAACTATGCTCCCCTTAAAACAACTCTGCTTTTGCATAGAATCTTCCTTAAAAAATATACATCCAAGCACAAGCCTTAAATGACCGCGAAAAACTTCCGCGGTTCAAGAGGACTTAGCGCATTGTCCATCTCTCTCCGATCGGGATAGACCGGCCGCAAAGACTAAAAAAACGTCCAAACCTTGCAGGGGGGGGTAAAAATTTATGCATAAAACCAAAAAGGTCAATAAGAGGAACAACTATCCTGGGGGATCCGCAATTATATTGAAAAAAACCCCCCGATACCTGTTCTCTTCCCGTCATACCGGCCAACTCCCTTGGGAACATCTTTCTTTAATATGAGCCTTTCCCAAAAATCGGTTGGTTTTGGGAAAGGCTTCCGAAAAAGCGGTCTAAAGCCCGCTTTTTCATATAAATCTAAAAGAGCTTTCCCAAAAACTGAAGTTTTGGGAAAGGCTCATATTATAGAGAATACCATAAATTTAAAAAAACTTCAATGTTTTTTGAGCGAATTTAAAAAACCCTTGACTGACGCCGCTTTTCGGATGCCCTATCCCCAACAACGGCCGTTACCGGGTCCGCTTGGGCCGGGACAGGCAAGGGCCTAAGGAAGCACTGATTTATTCAATCGAGAATTCGCCAACCGCGTTGGCGCAATCGGCGCTGCTTTAACGCAAGGTAAACAAAGTTTACCCCATTTGCGCAATGAAATGAGCAAATACATTAGGGAAACGCGATGAGCGTCAAGTCAATCAGCGTTGCCCTAAAGGGGGTCTGACCCCCGGAGGCCGCGCCCCCCTTTGAAGGCGGGCGGGCGGCAGGAAACCCCCTTCGGGGGCCCCTTACCGGGCCGAGCGGGCCGCGGCGTCTTCCACCGCCTCCAGAAAACCGGCGCTTGACTCAGTAGCCCCGGAAATCGCGTCAATATCGGTAGACCCCGCGGAGAGTACCGCCTCCAGGAGTTCTTCCAGCGCATACCCCCCCACCAGGGGGTCTTCCCCGTGGTCCAGGATTTCGATTTCCCGGATATCCCCGCCGGGGCCTATCCGAACCCGGATGCGTATGGGCCCCCGGTACCCTTCCCCGGATCCTTCGTAGAATTCCCCCGGATCATCGCCACGGTTCCCGAAAGACAGGCCGGCGCAGCCCGCCAGTATCCCCAGGGACAAGACAAAAAGAAACAGCTCTTTCATAGTTCCTCCGGAGATATATAAGGGTCTGTCCTGGGGCCTGCTTTAGTTATCCCGCTTTTTTTCCGCTTTTTCGATAAATTTTTTGTTGTTGATGATGAACCGCTGATGGGTTCCTTCCCCTATTTTTTCAAGGCCGTCCCCGGCTTCCACCCGGAATTCCAGGCGCCGTCCGTCAACTTCAACCAGTTCAGCCGAGGCCCGGACCAGCATGCCCGGCGGGGTCGGCGCCAGGTGTTTTACCGCAAGTTCCGTCCCCACCGTGGACCAGCCCTCGGGGAGGAGCTTATCCACCGCATCAACCGCGGCTCTTTCCATCAGGGCCGCCATAGCCGGGGTCGCGTATACCGGCAGCCCGCCGCTGCCGTAAAACCGGGCCACGTTGGCGTCCGTAACCCGTTCTTCTTTGACGCCCTTTGTTCCGGGCTTCAGTATGTTACCGAATTCCATACTTTTTCCTCACGGCTCCGTCTTTTTAGGACCGAGCCACTGGATGTTTTACGATTTTTCGCGCATAGTTACCCTATGATGTTGAAGGGAATCTATACTCCCCCATTTTTAACTATAATGATTATGGTTTTTTTGTTCCATACCTCCTGTTATAAAGCGGAATCCCGGGAGGGGGAAAATTCGGGGCAGGACCGAAAAATCGCGGCGGATACGGAAGTGGGGTTGAATGATCAGATAGAGCATATCCTGGAGAAAGCGGAGATCCCTCCGGAAACGGCCTGGCGGGTTCTGGAGGCCGCTTTGGAAGGGCCTTCCTTTATTTTGGACCTTTTGACGGTCCTGGAGGGGGATCCTTACCTCCGGGTCCTGGTGGATAAGGAACATCCCCTCCCGCCGGACTATGAGCCCTCGGACCTGGTGGAATTAACCGAAGGTTCCTACCAGGTAAGCCGGCCGGGCCTCCTCCTGCGGCGGGCGGCCGCGGATGCCCTGGAGGAGATGGCCGCCGCCGCCCGGGCCGACGGGGTAACCCTGACCGCGTCTTCCGCCTACCGGTCCTACGCCTACCAGGAGGAGGTCTATAACCGGAATGTCCGGGAATTGGGGCAGGAAGCCGCGGACCGGGAATCCGCCCGGCCCGGCTGCAGCCAGCACCAGACCGGGCTGGTGCTGGACTTTGGTTCCATCGATGATTCCTTTGCGGAAACTCCCGGGGGCCGCTGGATCCTGGTGAACGCCGGCCGTTTCGGCTGGTCCCTCTCCTTCCCCGACGGATACGAGGCCGTTACGGGCTACCGCTGGGAAAGTTGGCATTACCGTTATGTGGGCCGGGAACTTTGTTCTTTTATTGACGCCTATTTTGACGGTATCCAACAGTACGCCCTGCGGTTTATCGCCGAGTGGGAACGGGGCGATTCACCCTAAATTGTCCGGGCCGGGGTATGTCCGGCGTCCCGGGAGCCGGCCCGCAGTTTTTTCAGCTCAAAGAAGATCATCACCGCCGTGAGGAGTACGGAAAAGCCGTCCGCCACCGGCGCGGCGGCGATCACCCCGTAAAGTCCCCACAATCTGCCGAAGAGGAGCATACAGGGGATAAGGACAATACACTGCCGGAGCATGGAGAGGAGGATGGAGATCTTCGGACGGCCGGTAACCACAAAAACATTGGCGGATACGATCTGAAAGCCGACTAAGGGGAGGAAGAGCATCACCACCCGCATAGCCCAGGGGGTAAGGCGCAACAAGGCGGGGCTCCCCTGGGGGGCGAAAAGGCGGACCAGGATGTGGGGAAATCCCTGAACCAGGATGAACCCCAGGGTACAGATGACCGTGGCCGCGGAAATAGCTCCCACATAGGCCCGGAGGACCCGGTTGAATTTTTTCGCGCCGTAGTTGTACCCCAAAATAGGCTGGGCTCCCTGGTTAATGCCGAATATGGGCATGAGGATCATCATGGAAACGGACCCCACAATATTCATCCCCGAAAGGGCGATGTCCCCCCCGTTCGCCACCCCCAGGGCGGCGGTTCCGTAGATGCCCATACTGTAATTATAGCAGAGTTGTACGGCGGACATGACAAACTGTAATAAAAACTGGGCGGACCCAAAGGACATGATCGAAAGGATTGTTCTCCAGGAAGGTTTAAAAGATGAAAACCGGAGCTTGATCACCGCCCGTTTCCCAAGATTAAAGGACAGAATCCACAGGGCCGCGGCAAACTGGGAGATAATCGTAGCCCAGGCCGCCCCTTCAACCCCCCAATGGAACATGAAGATGAAGATGGGGTCCAGGATCATGTTGAGCCCCGCCCCGATGATCATGCCGATCATGGTAATGGTGGGAAAACCCTGCGCCCGGGTACAATGGGAAAAACCAAACCCCACGAGAAAGAAGATCTGCCCGTAGAGAATGATACGGTAGTACCGGCGGGCATATTCCAGGGCGCCGCTCCCCTCCTGGGACCCCAGCAGGGAGAGGATTGGTTCAAGAAAAATAAGCCCCGCCGCCAGAAGGACCGCCCCGGCGGCCGCCAAAAGCCAAAAACAGTGGTTCAGGGCGTTTTCCGCCTCCGCCCGCCGGCCTTGACCCAGGCGCATGGAGATCATATTCGCCGCGCCCACGCCGAAAAGCATGGCAAAGGACATGGATATGGTCATCAGGGGCAGGACCAGGGATAAACCGCCCAAGGCGACTTCGTTTACCCCCCGGCCGACAAAGATCCGGTCCACTACATTGTACAGGGCATTAACCAGCATCCCGGTAATCGCCGGGATAGAAAAACGCGCCAACAGCTTTCCAACGGATTCCGTGCCCAACCGATCCGCGGCGTCTGTCTGCGTCTGGGATGACTCACTGGGCATCAAAGACTCCGTTTATATCAAGAAGCTGCTTCAAAACTTCAAGTTTTGGAGAAACCCCATCATAAATATATTTAACGGATCCGTCAAGCCTTTGTCATAAAGTGACGGACATCCGGTCCAACGCGGCTAATTGCTCATCTCCGTGCGTTTATCCTGAAACTTCAATTTTATGTCTTGAGCCTTTTTCAAAACTCGATTAGTTTTGAGAAAGGTCTAATTGGATGGAATACACGGCGCCACGACTAAATAACCCGGATCGGCCGGCGGTTTTTGGACCGGCTCATCTGCTCCTCTTCTGCTTTACCCTGGCCGCCCTGTTCCCCCCGGGGGTAACGGGGCAGGAGCTTCCCGGCCCGGAAGCCGATGCCCATACCCTCACGGCCTTGGAGGAGGTGCTTTTATCCCCGGATTTTGGCGGGGAAATGCCGGGCTGGGGGATACGGTTCAAACACCGGCGGGGAAACGGTCTTGGGCCGGAACTTCCCCCTATCCCCTGGATGGAGGGGATCACCCGGATCTTTGCCTGGGGCCTCAGGTTCCTCCTGGTAAGCGGCCTTGTGGTTCTGGCTTTTCTCCTCATGTTCCGGCTCCAAAAAACAAGCCGGAAAAAAACCGCCGGACCGGCCCAAACCGGCCGTTTGTTCCCCCCGGGCGGACAAGAACGCCCCGAATCCCTGCTGGAACGGGCCCGGGCCCTCCATAGGGAAGGAAAACTCCGGGAAGCCTGGGGGTGCTGTTTTTCCGGGGCCGCGGCGGCATTCTCCCAATGCCGGGGCATGGTTTTTCCCCCAAACGCCACCGAATACGACTGCCTGGCCCTGGTTCCCGCTGTTCCGGGATTTAGAGCCCTGGTCGAAGCCTGGGTGGATCTTGCCTATGGGGGCAAAATTCCGCCGGAGGGGGCCTTTGAAGGGGCTCTTGATTTCTGCGGTTCCCTGCTTACCCCGCCGGCGGACCCTTCGGCGGACCATTTGGTGGACCATCTGGTCTCGGGAAAAAATCATGGGTAACTATCGGACCATTTTTTTTATATGCCTGGGGCTCCTGGTACTGTTCGCCTGGGCGGGGTATACTTTTTTTGAAATATACCCCGTTACCAATTACCGCCGGCCCTCCGCGGAGAGCCGGGCCAACGAGTATCTGGCCCTGGATCGCTGGCTGCAAAAAACCGGCCACCCCCTCCGTACCGGCACGGCCGGGGGGCTTGAACTGCTGGAGGCCCTCCCGGAAAAGACCCTCCTGATCCGGAGTTCCCGGTTTAATTGGTCCGGGGACGTGTCCGGAACCTTCCTCCCCTGGGTGGAGGCGGGGGGCAGCCTGGTGATTTTCCCGGATTTACCCTGGTACGGGGAGGGGGAAGCCGAGGAACAACGGAATTTTCTGGAAGGGCTGGGGATATACACGGAGAAATCCTATTCGTTTTATGAGGAGGAGGACGGAGCGCCCCCTTCGGACGCCCCGGAGGAGGCGCCCGTCGCGGCCGAACCGTTTTTTGATCGCCAGGTCCGATTCCTCCTGGAGGAAAAACCCGGACTTCCGGTCTTCACCCTTAAAGACCGCCGGGGTATAATCCGGCTGGTTACGGTCGTGCTGGGACAAGGCTCGGTCACGGTATCGGGGGTACCCTATTTTATGTGGTCCC
>JAITKD010000202.1 GCA_031278575.1 Spirochaetaceae bacterium
CACTGATTTATTCAACCGAGAATAAATCAGTGCTACTTTAACGTTGTATTTGCGCAATGAAATGAGCAAATACATTAGGGAAACGCGATTAGCGTCAAGTTAATCAGCGTTTCCCTAAGGAAGCGCCGATTTATTCAATCGAGAATAAATCGGTGCTACTTTAACGTAATAAGCAGGAGGATTCTTATGGCTATCCAATCCAAGGATGTATTAAATGACCAGGGGCGGCACTACCATATCTGTTGTTCCACGGGAGATGTGGGCCGTTATGTGCTGCTGCCCGGCGATCCGTTCCGTACCGACCGAATCGCTGAACATTTTGATAACCCAAAATTGATAGCCCACAACCGGGAACATAAGACCTGGACCGGAACCCTAAAGGGGGTGCCGGTATCGGTGTGTTCCACCGGCATGGGCTGTCCTTCCACGGCCATAGCCCTGGAAGAGTTGATCCATTGCGGCGCCGATACCTTTATCCGCATTGGTACCGCGGGCCGTCTTTGCGACGAATCCCGGGACGAAGCCCTCGATGGCATTATTGTAACCGCATCGGTCCGGGATGAGGGAACTACGGTACATTATATCCCTATAGAATACCCCGCGGCGGCCGACCGGCATATCGTAAACGCCTTGGCCGAGGCGGCAAAGGAACACGGGCTTAATTACCGGGAGGGAATCGCTCAGTGCAAGGACAGTTTCTACGGCCAGCACGACCCGGACAGTATGCCAAACGCCGTCCGCCTAAAGGAACGATGGGAAGCCTGGCGGCGGGGTAACGTGATGTGCAGCGAGATGGAAACCGCGGCCCTTTTTGTTATTTCTTCTATCCGGGGCTGCCGGGCCGGTGCGGTGATGAGTTTTAAAAACATGGCGGAGACCATCAGTATCGCCTGTTCCGCCCTGAGCAGGATCATTGCCTGGGATCAGCGCGGATAAAACTCCGGCGGGCAAAAACCATCGAAAGTCCAAATCAGATTGGTTGAATTTTTGCGGTATACCCGGTCATTTTATGAACCAAGAAAAAAAGGACTGGAATACCCCGATGAGGGCGCCTAAAACCGCGCCAAAAAAGTTTATCCATTTGAGCTGGTGGGCCATTACATCCAGCACTATCCCTTCAACCCGGATCATGTCCAGGGAATTTATCCGATCCGCGACCAGGGCCTTGACGTTGATGGACCTCAGGAGGGATTCAATTTGTTCATCCAGTATTAAAAGCAGCGTATCGCCTATCAGGGCATCAATTTTTTCCTTTTCTTCAGCGTCCACGGAGAAAAGTTCCGCCGGACTGAGTTCCCGGTGGGTTTCAAAAAAACGATCCAGGGCAAGCCGTATTTTTATGTCCGCCCCTTCCCTGTTTTTAATCAGAGAAAGAATTTTTGGTCCCAAACGGGAAAATTCGATACCGGTCCACTGGGGGATCAATTCCCCCAGGGGGCGATCCAGATAGACCCGGAAGAGTTTGGTAATTTCCCGGACAAATTCCCCGCCGGAAACAAAAGCCCCGGCCTTTTCCCGGAGAAAAGCGGCAATGCGCCGGTTTATATCTTCATCATACGCCAGACGCTCCAGTTCCAGGATGAGATCGTCAATTATTTCGGGCATCCGCTCGTGGAGGGTCCTGTCGTATTGGCCCGCGGAAATAAAAAGGCGCTGAAAGACGTTTAATTTAAGGATGGTCCTATTGAGAAAAATACGGCCGTGGGTTTCAAGTTCCCTGTGGATAGCTTCTTTTTTTAAAAACTGTATCAAGGAATCGATCAAAACCGGACCGGCCTGTTCGATCTTCCGGGTAAGGGCGTTTTGAAGCTCCGGGGCGCAAAGACCGATGCCTTCCCGGATTATGTCTTCCAGTTTATTTTCCAATACCCCGGCGTTATCCGCAATATCCCGCAGGGTACGGTTCCCATAGGTATCCGCCAAAGAAAGAAAAAGGCTGTCCAAAATCGACTCGAAGGCCGGGGATTTAACAAACCCCAGGATACACCGGAGGATAATCCCCCGGATGCCTTCTTCCGGGGGCGGAGGGCTTTGATCGGTCCTGACCGCCGGGGTTTGGACAATGTGCCCCAGGGGAAGGTTGAGAATTTTTTCCGTGTAAAGGGCTATGGATTCCCGGATATTCTCCCGGACATCGGAATGATGGAACCGGGCCTTTATTATTTCCGGGGTAAAAAGCTCCCGTTCAACCATCGTCCCGATACTGTCCGCAAGTTTATGCCGCTGCCGGGGCAGTATACCCGGGGTAAAGGGCAGGCGTATCCCCAAAACAAACATTGCTTTGAGGGGGCGAAAGAGCATTTTGATTGCCACCGCGTTGGTAACGTACCCTATCAAGGCTCCCGCCAGGGGGGGGAGCAGCCATCCCAGCAGGGGCTTCATCGGGGCATAGCCTCCGCCGCGGTCTTTGCCTGGGCTTCGTTATCGTAGATCCGGACTATATCTTCCCGTAACCACCCCCGGTAATTTCCCTCCACCAAGACCCAGGATTCAAAAGTTCCCCGGTGATTCACCTTTTTCCGTTCCAAAATCCGTACCAGGGAACTTCTTCTCAGGTACCCTAAAGACGCCGATCCCTGGACCGGTTCCTGTAATACCTGGGTATAGGACGCGCTTATCACCCCATATCCCAGAAAATACCGGGACAGGGGCGGCGTTGGCGGGGGAACAATGGCGATATCTTCGGAACTCCGGGTACAGGAACCAAGGCCGATTATGGACATAATGATAAAAAACAACCGGCAGGGCTTTCGCAAGAGATCGGGCTTAAAAAAAACAACCAGGGGCGGCCTTCCCCAAACTTCAGTTTTGGGGAAAGCGGCCTT